>CAYQYG010000004.1:59988-70361 GCA_964421485.1 uncultured Polyangiaceae bacterium
GGGGCGCAGCGCGGCTCGCTCGCGCGAAGCTGCGGATGTCGACGAGCGCCCGGGGCGCGGCGCGGCTCGCTCGCGCGAAGCTGCGGAGGATGAGCCCCGGCGCGCGGAGGGCGGCGGCCCCGAGCCCTCTGCGCCGGGCGCGCGCCTCGCCGAGGACCTGCCGCCTCGCTCGACCTCGTCGCCGCCCCCGTCCGCGCGCACCGGCTGGCCGCCCCCGCCGCGCGCCTCGTGGGCCGAGATCGACCGCACCCGCCGCCTCCTCGCGCTGCTCGAGGAGCGCGCCCCCGAGCCCCACGTCGCCCACCTCCGCGTCGCCTTGCGCGCCGGCCTCACGCCGCTCGCGCTCGATCACCTCGAGGCCCTCGGCGCCGACGCCATGCAGCTCATCGAGGCCGCGGTCGAGGACATCCTCGGCCTCGATCGCGCCGCGCTGCGGAGGCTCGCGTGACCGCGCTGCGCGGCCTCGTCCGCGAGCTCCGCCCCCTCGGCCTGCTCTCCTTCAGCGACCAGCTCGTGCTCCCGCACGCCCACCACTTCGCCCTCTTCCTCGAGCAGACGGCGCACGACGCGCTCGGCGGCGAGAGCCTCGCCCTGCGCCGCCAGGCCGCGTTCGAGGCCGCGCACGCCCTCCTCGCCCCCATCGCCGAGGGGCGCCGCGCGACCTCGCCGATGGAGCGCCTCGACCTCGCGGCCGAGGTCTTCGCCTCGATGGGCCATGGCCGCCTCCGCTTCGAGATCGGCCCCGAGGGCGGCGCCGTGGAGGCGCCCTCGCTCCACCACGCCGCCGGCTTCCTTGACAGGTACGCCGGCCGCGTCCTCGGCCGCGCCCCGCTCGACGCCTTCGCCGCCGGCTTCTGCTCCGCCGCCGCGAGCCTCGCGTTCCCGTCGGACTGGGGCCGCCTCGAGGCCGAGGAGGTCGCCTGCGCCGGCCGAGGCGACAAGGCCTGCCTCTTCGCCCTCACCCGCCGCGCCGAGCGCCCCCGCTTCGGCGCCGTCGTCACGAGGCAGCTCGTGGAGGACGCGCACAAGGATCGCCCCCCCGAGCCCGAGGAGGCCGCCGAGATCACCCGCGCCCACCGCGCCGGATCCGCCATGCTCGGCGCGCTCGAGGCGGACGATCGCGGCCTGATCCTCGCGTGGGGCGTGCACCTCGCGCTCTTGCCCGCGAGCTACGTCGGCCAGGTGACCTTCGACACCATGCACCTCCTGGAGAAGCGCTCCCCCGAGCTCTTCCCGGTCCTGGAGGCCCTGTTCCGCGAGGCCGCCCAGACCGGCGCGTTCCACCTGCTCGGCGGGATGCTCGCCTCCCCGGAGCTCGCGGCGCTCGCCGGGCCGGTCAGCAAGGACCAGCACGGCCGCCTCCAGCAGATCCTCGGGCTGTGCCGCGCGCTCGGCTGGGGCTGCTTCTCCGCGCCCGAGCTCACCCCTGGCCGCTCGCTCACCCTGCGCAGCCCCACCACCCCCGAGAGCGCCTATCACGCGCTCCGCCACGGCCCCACGGTCCGCAATCGCCTCGCATTCCAGCAGGGCACCGCGCTGGCGATCATGCAATTGCTCCACCGCGTCGATTTCGCCGCCGAGCGCCCCATCGACGCGGGCACCTACCCCGCCCTGTTCCGCGACGGGACGCGGTTCCACGTCGAGGAGACCCGCTCCCCGCTCCGGGGGGACAGCGCCTGCGAGGTGCGCGTCGAGGCCCTGGCCGACCGCTGGTGACCCTTCAGCGCCCTCCCGCCGCGGCGACCTCGCGCCGCCGCTCGTCCAGCCACGCGCGCGCGGCCGCCTCCGAATCGAAGAACCGCGCGGGGTTCTCCGGGCGCCCCATCAGCCGCAATACATTGGTCATCAGCGTGGCGAGCATGCGCAGCCGGAAATCGGCCCCGAGGAATGCGCTGCCACGGTTGGGGAGGGCGCGCATGCGCTCGGCGAAGACCTTCCGCGCGCTGGAGGCGACCGTGCCGGCCGCTGACAGATCGGTGAGCCACATCAAGCAGGCGGCGCCCTGGAAGCGCGCCTCGATCGCGTCGAGCATCGTCAGCGTCTCCTCCTTCGAGAAGTCGCCGTCGACGCGCAGGACCACGAGATCCTGGCCCTCGAACTGGAGATCATGCCTGCCGATCCGCACTGGTCGCCCCAGATGAATTCATCGTTATCATGATCCGCCGCCGCGCGCGACGATCACCGACAGCATCCGCCCGCTCCGCTGCCCGTCGCGCCGATACGAGAAGAACCGCGTGGGGTCGCACACCGTGCACCCCCGCACGTCCTCGATTGCATTCATCGTGAGCCCGACCTCCGCGAGCTGCGCCCGCAGGATCCGCCGCAGGTCCACCCGCGGTCGCGCGCCCGCCGCTCCGCGGATCACCGCCTCCTCGCCGGCCGGAGAGCACCCTGCGAGCTCGGCGGCCACGTCCTCGCCGACCTCGAAGCAGCACGCCTCGATGTGCGGCCCCACCGCCGCGACGAGCTCCGCGCCCTCGCCCGCGAGCCGTGCGAGTCGTCGAAGCGCGCCCACGCCCTCGATCACCGCGCGCCGGACCGTCCCGCGCCAGCCGCTGTGGATCGCGCACACCGCGCCGCTCCTCCGGTCGCCCACCAGCACCGGCGCGCAGTCCGCGCTCCGCACGCCGCAGCCGACCCCGCTCGCCCGCGACAGCGTGACGTCGCCCACCTCGCGCACCACCTCGCCGCGGTCCTCGGTCCCGTCGAGCGCGCGGACCGCCACGCCGTGCACCTGGCTCAGGAAATAGACCCGCGCCGCCGGGATCCCGAGCCGCCGCGCCACGCGCTCGAGGTTCTCGCGCACCGCGGCCGGATCATCCCCTGTCGACGCCGCGAGGTTCAGCGTGTCCCAGGGCGGCGCGCTCACGCCGCCCCGCCGCGTGAAGAACGCGTGCGCGAAGCCCTCGGCCGCCAGCCTTGGGCTCTCCAGCGCCTCGGCCTCGGAGCGAACCGCGAGATCCTGGGCGGCGATGTCACGTTCTCGGGTCATGCGCGATCGCTCATAGACGAAACGGGAGGGCTCCGTGTTATTTTCCCGACGACCCCATGGCCGCCCCTCAGGATCCTTACATCGGCCGAGATCTGCTCGATGGCCAGTTCCAGATCCTGCAGAAGATCGGCTCCGGCGGCATGGGCGCGGTCTACAAGGCGGCGCAGCCGGCGATGAACCGCATGGTGGCGGTGAAGATCCTCCACCCCAAGCTCGCCGGCCGGAAGGACCTCGTCTCCCGCTTCCGCCGCGAGGCGCGCGCGATGAGCCACCTCACCCACCCGAACACGGTGAAGGTGCTGCTCTTCGGCGAGCTCCCGGACGGCTCGCTCTACATCGTGATGGAGTACCTGGAGGGCAAGAACCTGAACCAGATGGTCCGCAGAGAGGGCCCGCTGCCGGTCGAGCGGGCGATCCCGGTCCTGATCCAGGTCTGCGGCGCGCTCCAGGAGGCGCACATGCAGGGCATCGTGCACCGCGACCTCAAGCCCGAGAACATCTTCCTCTCCACGAACGGCGGCCTGAAGGACTACCCCAAGGTCCTCGATTTCGGCCTCGCCAAGGTCACCGAGCGCGAGCTCCGGCCGGGCTCGATCATGCTCACGCAGGAGGGCATGGTCTTCGGCACGCCCGAGTTCATGTCGCCCGAGCAGGCGCAGGGGAAGGTGCTCGACGCGCGCAGCGACATCTACTCGCTCGCGACGATCCTCTACGAGGTGCTCACCGGCAAGCTGCCCTTCGATGCGCGCACGCCGATGGAGTACATCCAGATGCACGTCACGAAGCCGCCGATCCCGCTCGACGAGCGGATCCCCGGCAAGAAGTTCCCGGCCGGCCTCGGCGCCGTCCTCGCGAAGGCGCTGGAGAAGCGGCCGGAGGATCGCTACGCCAGCGCGGCCGAGCTCGCCGAGGCGCTCAAGCCCTTCGCGGGCGGCGCGGGCAAGGGCTTCACCGCCATGATGCCCAAGGACAGCTCGGAGGTCCTCGCGCAGGCCGCGAAGCAGCACGCCGCCGCGCTCGAGGCCGCGAGGCCTCCCGCGCAGGCCCCGCAGGGCGGGGCCGCTCTGGCGGTCGCGCCGGCGCCGTTCAAGCCGCCCGCGAAGACCGTCAAGATGGAGGCGCAGCCCGACCCGCCCGCCGCTCCGCCGATCGCACCGCGCAGGTCCGCCTCGCCGCTCCTGCTCGTGGGCATCGCGGCCGCGTGCCTGATCGCGGGGATCGTCCTCACGATCGCGGCGATGAAGCTCCTCGGCTGATCCCGCCGCCGCGCGCCCGGCGTGCTAGCGTCCACGCTCCACGCGGCGCGCGGATGCGCGGCGGCGGATCCAGCGTTCAAGAGGACGACGCATGCCCTCCGACGACTCAACGAAGCGCGGCGCGGACCGGCCGAAGCGCCTCGGGCGGCTCGCCACGTGGGCGAAGCGCGTCGGGCTCGCGCTCCTCGCGCTCACCGCGATCGCCGCCGCGGCCGTCGCGCTCGGCGTCCGCCGCTACGAGGCCGACCTCCCTTCCACGCTCGACCTCAAGGACTACCGCCCCCCGCAGGTCACGCGCATCCTCGCGCGCGACGGCACGGTCCTCGGCGAGCTCTTCACCGAGCGCCGCACCGTCGTCCGCGTCGGCGACATCCCCGGCCACGTCAAGCTCGCCGTCCTCGCCGCCGAGGACGCCGGCTTCTACGAGCACGCGGGCCTCAACTACCTCGGCATGCTCCGCGCGCTCGCGGTGAACCTCCGCGGCGGCAAGCGCCAGGGCGCGAGCACGATCACCCAGCAGGTCGTGAAGAACGTCCTGCTCACGCCCGAGCGCACGTTCGACCGCAAGGCCCGCGAGGTCATCCTCGCGCGCCGCATCGAGCAGGAGCTCACGAAGGACGAGATCCTCGAGCTCTACCTGAACAAGATCTACTTCGGCCACGGCCGCTACGGCGTCGAGGAGGCCGCCCGCCACTACTTCGGCAAGGGCGTGCGCGGCGTCTCGCTCGCCGAGGCCGCGCTGCTCGCCGGCGTCGTCAAGGGCCCCGGCGTCTACTCGCCGCGCGTCAGCGTGGAGCGGGCCACCGCGCGCCGGACCTTCGTCCTCGACCAGATGAAGCAGAAGGGCTTCGCCTCCGACGCGCAGGTCGAGGCCGCGAAGCGCGAGCCCATCGTGCTCGCCGCCGAGCCCGACGCCCTCTCCGAGCTCGCCCCCGAGGTCGTCGCCGAGGCGCAGCGGACCCTGCGCGCCCTCGCCGGCGAGGCCGCCGAGCGCGGCGGCTACACGGTCACGACGTCGATCGATCCCGCGCTGCAAGCGGCTGCCCGCGCGGCCGTGCGCAGGAACCTCGACGCCTACGCGAAGCGCCACAAGCTGCTCGGCCCGATCGCGAAGTCGAAGAAAGAGCCTGCCCCGTTCGACGGCACGCCCTCCGGCTACAAGGTCTTCCGCGGCGTGGTCACCGGCGCCGACGACGAGCGCGGCACGATCTCGGTGCGCGTCGGGACCCTGAGCGGCACGGTCGCGGTCCGCGGGGCCGAGCGCTACAACCCCAAGGGCCTGCCCCCCAGCAAGCTGATCGAGGCGGGCAAGGTGGTGCGCGTGAGCCTGCTCGGCGCCGCCCCCGCGCCCGAGGATCGCGAGCGCGAGGAGGACCACGACGACCCGCGCGGCGAGCCTGACGGCGCGAAGGGCGAGGGCGGGGGCAGGGCCGAGGCCGGGGCCAGGGCCCAGGGCCCGATGCAGCTCCGGCTGGAGCTCGGCCCGCAGGGCGCGCTGGTCGCGATCGACGTGGAGACGCGGGAGATCCGCGCGCTCGTCGGCAGCTACGAGGCGGCGCGGGGGAGCCTGGACCGCGCGACGAACGCCCGCCGGCAGCCCGGCTCGACGTTCAAGTCATTCGTCTACGGTTACGGCATCCACGCCCGGACGATGACCCCGGCGACGATCCTCGAGACGAACCCGACCGCGATGGCCGGCTACAAGCCGCAGAACTACGACGAGAGCGAGGGTGAGTCCCCCGCGCGGCTCCGCGAGGCGCTGGCGCACAGCGTGAACGTGGCGGCCGTCCACGCGATGTCGCGGCTCGGCGCGTCGAACGTGGCGGCGTTCGCCGGGGCGCTCGGGATCCAGTCCAGGCTGGGCGCGGACCTCTCGCTGGCGCTGGGATCTTATGAAGTGACCCCGCGGGAGATGGCCGCGGCGTATGCGACCATCGCCTCGGGTGGTATTTACAAGGAGCCCGTGCTGATCACGAAGATCGCAGGGCCGGACGGCGTGGAGGTGGCGCTCCCGCCCCGGGCGCCGGCGCGGCGGGTGATGGAGGAGAGCGAGGCGTACGTATTGACCAGCGTCCTCACGTCGGTCGTGCAGACCGGGACCGGCAAGGCGGCGCGGAGCCTCGGCCGCCCCGTGGCGGGGAAGACGGGGACGTCGAATCAATCGAAGGACGCCTGGTTCGTGGGGTTCTCCCCGGAGATCGCCTGCGCGGTGTGGACGGGCTACGACGACGCGGCGCCGCTCGGCAAGGGCGAGGTGGGCGCGACGGCGGCGCTGCCGGCGTGGATCGATTTCATGAAGAAGGCGCACGAGCGGCGCCCCATTTCAGATTTTCCGGTGCCCGGGGGGCTCACGCGGGTCATGATCGATCCCGCGACGGGCCTCCTGGCTCACGAGGGCCAGGAGGACGCCATCGAGGAGCTCTTCGTCGCGGGGACGGAGCCGACCGAGGTGGCGCCATTGCCCGACGCGGGCGCCGACGGCGGCGCGGGCGGCGGCGGGCCGGACAGCGGACTGGTCGCGGACGCGGGGCCCGGGGAGGCCGTGGAGCCGGACGGCCACGACGAGGAGCCGCCGAGGGCCGAGGTGGAGCCGAAGGGGGAAGAGCAGGCGCCGAAGGGCGGCGGGACCGGGATCACGGAGCCGAAGAGCGAGCCGCCGCCGTTCTGAGCGGGGGCACCGGGGCGAGGGCGCGACGTGCGGCACCGGGTGTGGTAGACGGGGCCGGGATGCTGCGCTCGCTACGCTTGAAGGACGTGGGACCGGCCGCGCGGCTCGAGCTCGAGCTGGGGGAGCGGCTCAACGTGCTCACCGGGGACAACGGGCTCGGCAAGAGCTTCATGCTCGACGTGGCCTGGTGGGCGCTGACTCGGACGTGGATCGACCGGCCGGTGCTGCCGCAGCCGGGGAAAGAGGAGAGCGCACGGATCGTGGCGGAAAGCGAGTGCCCTGTACCGCAATGGTATCTACAGGGAGCGTGGGAGCAGACCGCCGGAACCTACAAGCAGGGGCTCGACAGCGGGTTCAACCGCGTCGTGCAGCAGTGGCAGGACGAGCCGCGCCCGGACTCGAGTGGGTGGATCATCCATCCCAGCTCAACCCTGGCCGTCCCCTCATGGATCGCGTTCTCCGTCCCGGTGCTCTACATCCGGACGAATGGTTCGTTTTCGCTCTGGGATCCAGCACGCAGCCATACTCTGCTGCCGGATCACACGAAGCCGCGCATCATCTCGGCTGCACCTTATCATTTCAGCGAAAGGGCGCTCTGGTGGGATGGGCTCGAGCACGACGGGAAGAAGGTGTGCAACGGGCTCCTCCAGGACTGGGTGACCTGGCAGCTCGAGGCCGCGGACAGCGACGAGACGCATCCATTCCACCTCCTCTGCCGGGTGCTCGACAGGCTCTCCCATCCGGAAGAAAAGAAGCGGCCCGGCAAGCCGGTGCAGCCGTACATCGACGATGTGCGGAAGATCCCGACCATCGAGCTCCCCTACGAGACGCTGCCGATCGTGCACGCGTCCTCCGGGATGAAGCGGATCCTCGGCCTCTCGTACCTCATCGCGTGGGCGTGGACGGAGCACGTGCGCGCGTCGCGCCTCATCGGCTGGAGCCCGTCGAGCCAGATGGTGATGCTGATGGAGGAGCCGGAGACGCACCTCCACGCGAAATGGCAACGGCACATCGTCCCCGCGCTCCTCGACGTCCTCACGCACCTCGCTCCCGGGATGCGCCCGCAGGTGCTGCTCACGACCCACGCGCCGCTCGTCCTCGCCTCGATCGAGCCTCATTTCCTCGCGAGCAAGGACAAGCTCTTCCTCTTCGAGCTCCGCGACCGGGAGGTGACCCTCCGCGAGCTCCCCTGGGCCAAGCGCGGCGATGCGATCGGCTGGCTCACGTCCCCCGTCTTCGGCCTCGAGCAAGCCCGATCCATCGAGGCCGAGCGCGCGATCGAGGCCGCCGAGGCCCTGATGCGCGGCGAGGTCGACGCCCTCCCCGAGGGTCTCCGGACCGAGGAAGAGATCCATCGCGAGCTCCTGCACGTCTTGCCCGATCAGGACAGGTTCTGGCCCCGCTGGATCGTGCGCCGCGAGCGTGGCGGCGCATGATCCGTTCGAGCCCACCCCCGAGCCGCCGCACTTCGACGCCCGGGTGCGGCAACCCGGCCAGCGCTGGCTGGCGTCCGCAAGGACCGGCACGCCCCCCAAATATTGGCGGCGTGCAGCACGGGATCTGCGCGCCGCGTTCAGGGGCCTCTGCGGCTACACAGCGATGTGGCTCTCCACCCCCGGCACCGTGGATCACTTCATCTCGCAGAGCGAGGACGGGTCCCTCCTGTATGAATGGACGAACTATCGCTATGCCGCGGCATGGATCAACAGCAGCAAGAGCGACATCCCCTCCGGCCAGCTCCTGGATCCCTTCGAGGTCGGTGAGGAATGGTTCGAGGTGCTCCTGCCCTCCTGCCAGATGGTGATCACGGACCGCTGTCCCCCGGAGGCGAGGGCACGAGCGCAGACGATGCTCAAGCGCCTCAAGCTGGGCGACGGAGAGGACGTGGTGGGTGTTCGGCAAGAGTGGTACCAGTGTTACCTCGATGGCGAGCTTTCCCTGGAAGGCCTGGCCCGCAAGGCTCCTCTCATCGCGCGCGCCGTCCGAAAACAGAGGCAGGCCGCCGAGCGCTCGATGCACCCGCTCGATAGTACGAATGGGTGAAGCGCGGCCGAGGGCACGCGCCTCGGCAGGTTCGCAGACCCACCCAGGTTGAGGTCAAGCGGCTCCGAACCGGAGCGCCGCTGCGCCGGACGGGCGCGGAACCGGAGCGCCGCTGCGCCGGAGCGCGGTGGCTCCGCCTCCCGAGCTGAGGCGCACACAAAGTGTGCGCTCGAGCGCACACGAAGTGTGCGCTCGAAGCGGGACGTGGGCGGTCAGCATGTGCACGAAAAGAAAGGTGAATCCGCTCCATGCGCGCACACAAAGTGTGCGCAAAAAGTGTGCGCGCGCGAGACGTGGGCGGTCGGCATGTGCGCGAAAAGAAAGGGTGAATCCGCTCTGCGCGCGCACACAAAGTGTGCGCTCGGGTGCGCGCAAAACGGCCCGCACGCTCGAGCGCACACTTTTGTCGTGGGCTGGGCCACGGCTGGAGGCGGTCCAAAGCGCCTTTTCGGGCCTGGGAGTGGCCAGGGAGCGTCGTCGTCGGGCTGGCACGATCTCTGATTAGGTGCACTCCGACCTTCGCCGGTGCGGAGGCCACGCAGCGACCCTCTCGAACCATGGTCCCTGTTTCTCGAAGGAGGCTTCTCATGCTGGACAAACCCCGCCTGGATATCGAACGTCAGGCCAGTGTTGGCAATGCGATCGCCGTCGCGTTCGCGGCCGATCGACCCACCGAGCTCCTCCCCGGCACCCGCGCCCGGGGCGAGGCGCTGCTCACCGCCACGCATGGAATCGACGTCTTCGCCGGCGCCACGCCGGCGCAGGTCGATCGCGCGACGGGCACCGCCCTCTCCGCCTTCGGGCGGGGCCTCGAGGAGAACGAGCGGGTGCTGCTCGACAGCGTGGTCCCGCTCGGCGAGCCGCAGCGCGAAGCGCTCGCGCACATCCGGCTCGTCCGCACCCAGGTGTTCCCCCACGGGACGGGGTTCATCCGCCGGACGATGGACCTCGAATGGCCGGCCCTGCGCGACGTGCGCGGGGCCCTCCAGAGGCCCGATGTGGTGGCCGCGATCGACGCGCTGGGCCTCCGGCCGGCCGCCGATCACCTGCTGGCGCACATCGCGCTCTACGGCCGCGTGATCGGGAACGAGGCCGGCGCCGCAGGCGCCGCGGCGCAGCGGGCAAGCGCGGTCTGGCACGAGGCATTCAAGCTCTTCGCCGCCCAGGTGATGGTCGACTACGACAAGGACGCGGACATGCAGCGCGAGCTCCTCGGCGCATACGACGTGCAACTCTCTCAGCAGCGCGCCGCGGCCCGCGCCGCGGTCCGCGCGCGCAAGGCGCCCGCAAAGTCGGCGACGCCCGCGGCCGTGGCCGCGCCCGTGACCGCGCCCGTGACCGCGCCCGCGCCCGTGACCGCGCCCGTGCCCGCGCCCGTGACCGCGCCCGCGCCCGCGCCCGAGCCCGCGCCCGT
>CAYQYG010000005.1:0-51353 GCA_964421485.1 uncultured Polyangiaceae bacterium
CCGGGCGGCGAGGCGCCCGGGGGCGAGGCGCCCGGGCAGAAGCCGCCGCCCACGCCGGGGCAGAAGCCGCCGCCCGCGCCGGGGCAGAAGCCGCCGGACAAGCTCGCGGGCCCGGAGACCGACAAGATCGTCGGCCAGGCGCGCACCGAGGACGTCTATCAGGAGACCGTCGTCACCGCGTCGCGCGGCGCGCAGAGCCCGCTCGACTCGCCGAGCTCGACCACGATCATCACGCGGCAGGACATCCGGCTTTCCGGCATCACCCGCATCCCGGAGCTGCTCCGGCGCGTCGCCGGCATGGACGTCATGCAGACGACGGGCGGCGACGAGAACGTGTCGATGCGCGGCTTCAACAGCCGCCTGTCGAACAAGCTGCTCGTGCTCGTCAACGGGCGCACGGTCAAGAACGACATCCTCGGATCGACGTTCTGGGAGATGCTCACCATCGACGTCGATCAGATCGAGCGCATCGAGGTGGTGCGCGGTCCGGGGTCCGCGCTCTACGGCGCGGACGCGTTCACGGGGATCGTCAACATCATCACGATCGCGCCCGGCGTCGGCAAGAGCGGCTTCCGCGCCGGGTACGGCGATCACGCGCAGGCGTACGGCTCGATCTGGGCGACCGCGCGCGAAGAGGACACCGCGTACCGCGTGTCGGCCGGCTTCACGCGCTACCCGCGCTGGACCCGCGAGGTGTCGGACGACCGCATCGACGTCACCGTCTCCGACCAGGACCAGGACCTCGGCGCGCAGAACATCCGCCTCGACGCCCGCGCGACGCAGCGGCTCGGCCAGGACAAGGAGCTTTACGTCGGCGGCGGCTACTCGCGCGACGAGATCGAGTTCTACGGCATCGGCCCCTTCAACGACTACATCCTCCAGGCCGACTCCGAGGACGCGACGGTGGGCTTCACGAGCGAGTTCATCAACGCGCGCGCCTATTACACGCACCTCGGCGTCTACGCGCAGTCGAACGCGGCGTACATCGGGCACACCGTCTACCCGGTCACGGCGGAGCAGCACTTGCTCAACGCGGAGGTCGAGTTCGTCAAGACCCTGCGCGCGCCCGAGTCCGTCGAGCACGACTTCCATATCGGCCTCGGCTACCGGCTGAAGGACATCACCTGGGGCTATCTGGTGGACGAGCCGCCGATCGAGCACCACGGCGCGGTCTTCCTGCAGGACGCGATGAAGCTCGGGCCGCATTTCACGTTCGTGGCTTCGGGCCGGCTCGATTACGTGCCGTACCTCAAGGAGCTCATCCCGTCGCCGCGCGGCTCGCTCATCTTCAAGCCCACCGAGCGCCAGGCGATCCGCGTCTCCGGCTCGACCGCGTTCCGCTCGCCGACCTTCCTCGAGTCGTACCTCGACCTGCCCATCCAGCTCTCGCTCCCGGGCGCCGAGCTGGTCTCCGCCTCCAAGCGCCCGGACGATCCCGATTTCGTCGTCGAGCCGGAGCAGATCGTCAACGCGGAGGCGAGCTACCTGAACCAGCAGAGCGACTACTTCGAGTTCGAGCTCACCGCGTACTACAACCGCGTGACCGACTTCATCGTGCTGGCGGAGCCGAGGCTGACCACGCTCTCGAACCGCGCGGGCGGGATCGGCGGGCTCAACCAGGAGACCGGCCGGTACACGGTCGCGTTCGGCGGGTGGAAGAACCAGTGCGACACCTATCATGCGGTCGGCGGCGAGCTCGGCGGGCGCATGTACCCGGTCGAGGGGCTCGACGTCTTCGCCAACTACGCGCTCAACCTCTCGAAGCAGTCCCTCCCCGACGGCTGCAACGTGCCCGAGGACGAGCGCACGAGCCGCCACAAGGTCAACGCGGGCGTGCAGGTCAGGACGCCCGTCGGGATCGACGGCGAGGTCACCTTCCATTACCAGTCCGAGCAGACGTGGACCGAGCAGGTCGCGACCGCGACCGGCATCGAGGTCCTCTCGTACCCGCTGCCCGCGTACACGCTGCTCAACGCGCGCATCGGCTACCGCTTCCTCCAGGACCACGCCGAGGTCTCCGCGACCGTGTTCAACGCGCTCGCGGGGATCACCTCGGACGAGCCGCCGCAGATGCACCCGTTCGGCAGCCGCGTGGGCCGGCGCTTCATGGGGTTCTTCTCCTACTCTCTCTAGGTGTGGCCATGACCCGACCCCGCTCTCAGAACGGCCTCCCCGCGCGCGGCGCCCTCTGCCTCGGCGCGCTCCCCCTCCTCGCCGCAGGCGCGCTCGGCTGCGACAGCCCCGACGTGTTCGTCCCGCTGCAGGCGTTCGGCGGCCCCGCGGGCGTGATCGACGGGACCGTCACGTACTCGGGCCCGCGGCCGTGCACGCGCGGCGGGCACGTCGTCGGCGCCGCGGTGATCCTCGCGTTCGACACGGACCTCCTGCCCCCGCCCGAGGGCCTCGGCACCTCGGCCGCGAGCCTCGCGATCGTCTCCGGCGACAGGCTCTTCGGGGGCATCCGCGGAGAGCTGCCCGACGATCCCGGCGGCGGCCTGCTCTGCCCGGACGCGGGCGCGCCGCCCGTCACCGTCAGCCTCGACTGGGCGATCGCGCCGCTCCCCGGCGGCGTCTACCAGATCCGCGGCTTCTACGACCTCGACGGCGACTTCGACCCCGCGTTCATCATCTCCAACCTGCCCACGAAGGGCGACGTCGGCGGCGGCGCGATCGACAACGCGGCCGACGTGCTGCAAGGAGCGGCGCCGATCTACCGCGAGATCACGCTCGGCACGCCGGGGCCCGGCGGCGCGCTGCAGATCCCCGAGACGGGCGCCCGCGTCGGCGGCGTCGCGGTCACGCTCGGCCTGCCGCTGCCGCTCGAGCGGCCGGTGTTCCACGTCGCCGAGGTCCTCGACGAGCTCGGGACCAACACCGATCCGGCCGCCGTCGTGATGGCCTCCGACTTCCAGATGAACACCTTCTCCGCGGCCTCGCCCGCGGACACGGAGAAATCGTTCATTCGCCTGCGGCTCGCGGCGGGCGTCCCGCAGGGCGAGGCCGAGGCGGCGGCGAAGTCGCCCTTCTTCTTCCCTGTCGGTCCGACCGACGCGCCGGCCATCACCTTCGCGCGGCAGGACGTGAACGGCGACGGCGTGCTCGACGCGGCGGACCATGTCCCGGACTCGACGTCGGTGCCCTCGCTCTACCCGCTCTCGATCTTCTCGAAGCTGTCGAGCGCGTCGGACCTCGTGAGCGCGTCCTCGCCGACGGTCGTGCTCCAGGGGCTGACGCTCTACAACAACCTCGTGAGCACTGCCATGCTGCTCGGCGGCCCGACGATCGCCCAGCCCGACCTGCCCGAGGCCATCGTCGCGCTGCGCCCCGCCGCGCTCTGCCTGCACGCGGCCGATCCGTCGCGGCCCGGCGTGCTCGTCGTCAGCCGCGAGACCGACACCATGAACAACCCGCTGATCACCGACGTCGCGAGCGTGGAGGCGGCGCTCGCGGCGCAGTTCAAGCGCGAGATCAAGGTGCAGTTCGGCTGCCTGCCCGAGGGGCGGTACGCGATGAACCTCATCTACAGCACGGGCCAGGCCTGGACCGTGCCGAACGAGGCCGGCGTCTGCGCGCCGAGCGAGGCGCCCTCGGCGGGCAAGTGCGGCAGCCGGCCGCGGCTCGAGTCACAGGGCCCGGTGCTCACGATCGGGCCGCCCGGCGATCCGCAGTACTGCAAGGACCACCCGACGCCCGCGATCTGCTTTCCCGATCCCTGACGTCGCGCGGATCGCGGAGAGAGAGAAATCACAGGGAGGCGGGGAGATCGAATATTCTCTCCCCGCCTCCCCGCCTCCCTGTGATCCCTCTCTTTCACGGACCGATCGCGGCGGCGAGCGCGTCGAGCAGCGCGTCATCCTCGCCGGGCAGCACCGTGCGCGCGTCGATCAGCAGGCGGCCCTCCTGCACGCGGCCGACGACGGGCGGATCGCCGGCGCGGAGGCGCGCCGCGAGCGCGTCGGGATCACCCGCGAGCGCGAGGCCCGCGGACGCGAGCGGCGCGTCGGCGAGCGCGCCGCCGCCGACCGCTGCCTCGAGGTCCACCACCTCCGCGGCCACGCCGCGCGCCGCGAGCGCGGACCGCCACGCCTCGGCGCGCGCGCGCACCTCGGCGGCGGGCGCGCGGATCATCCGCAGCGCCGGGATCGCGTCGAGATCGCCCTCCAGATAGGAGGAGAGCGTCGCCTCGAGCGCGACGAGCGGCAGGCGCCCCAGGCGCAGCGCGCGCGCGAGCGGATCGCGCCTCGCGCGCTCGACCGCGTCCGCGCGGCCGACGAGCGCGCCGCCCTGCGGGCCGCCGAGGACCTTGTCCGTGCTGAAGCAGACGAGATCCGCGCCGCCGGCCACGGCCTCGCGCACCGTCGGCTCGCCCGGGAGCCCGTGCGCGGCGAGGTCGATCATCGCGCCGCCGCCGAGGTCCTCGATCAGCGCCACGCCGCGCGCGCGGGCGAGCGCCGCGAGGTCGCGCCGCGCGGGGCGCTCGACGAAGCCGACCTGCCGGAAGTTGCCCTGGTGCACGCGGAGGATCGCGGCGGCGCCGCCCTCGTCGAGCGCGCGCTCGTAGTCGGCGACGCGGGTGCGGTTGGTCGTGCCCACCTCGACGAGCTCGGCGCCTGACCGGGCGAGCACCTCGGGGACGCGGAAGCCGCCGCCGATCTCGACGAGCTCGCCGCGCGAGACGAGCACCTTCTTGCCGAGCGCGAGCGCGCTCAGCGCGAGCATCACCGCGGCCGCGCAGTTGTTGACGACGAGCGCCGCCTCGGCGCCCGCGAGCTCGGCGAGCGCGCCCTCGGCGAACGCGGCGCGCGGCCCGCGGCGGCCGGTCGAGAGATCGATCTCGATCGACGTGTACCGCCCGGCCGAGGCCGCGAGCGCTGCCACGGCCCCCGCGCCGAGCGGCGCCCGGCCGAGGTTCGTGTGCAGCGCGACGCCGGTCGCGTTGATCACCGGCCGCGCGCGCGCCGCGAGCGCCGCCCGCGCCGCCGCCTCGACGCGCGCGGCGACCTCGTCGAGGGTCGGGCACGGCGCGCCGCCCTTCACCGCCGCGCGCGCGTCGTCGATCGCGCGCCGCGCGAGGCGGGTCAGGGCCTCCCCGCCGAGCCGCCGCCGGACCGCGGCGAGGGACGGGTGCCCCGCGACCCGGTCCACGCGCGGGAGCGCCGAGAGGTTCGGTTTCATCATACGGATCGCCGGTTTACTCGCCGGCTCGGACCGATGATAGGTTGTTCCGCATGCAGCGCCCCGCCCCGTCCAGGAAGCTCCGTGCTCGCCCGCTCATCAGCCTCCTCGCGCTCGCCGCGGCCGCCGGCGCGCTCGCGCCGGGCGGCGCGGCCGCAGGCTGGCCTCCGCCCGAGACCGCCACCGCCGCGGACATGAAGGATCCGGCCAACTGGCCCAATGACCCCGGCTATGGCTACAGCGACGACGGCGACGGGCAGTGGAACTACTACTCGTTCATCCCCGACCCGAGCGGCGCGGTGACCCCGCGCCCCGAGGAGACGGCCTCGGGCATGTCGATCGACCTCGCCTGGCGGCTCACGATCGGCGACCCGCGCGTCCGGCTCGCGATCACCGACTCGGGTATCGAGTGGGACCGCGACGACCTCATCGAGAAGGCCTGGATCAACCAAGCCGAGCTCGTGAATCACAAGCCCCTCCACGCGGACGGCAGCTCGTGCGGCGGCGACGGCGAGCTCGCCGGCTTCGACTGCAATGCCGACGGCGTCCTCTCGGCCTCCGACTACAAGGACACGCCCTCCCTCCTGCCCGAGGCGAGCGACGGCCACCCCAAGGGCGACAGGAACCAGAACGGCAAGCTCGACGCGGGCGACATCATCCTGAACTTCTCCGACGGCATCGACGACGATCAGAACGGCTACGTCGACGACATCTCCGGCTGGGACTTCTTCAAGGACGACAACGATCCGTACGATGACACGCGCTACGGGCACGGGACGGGCGAGGCGAACGACTCGGTCGCGCAGGCCAACAACGGGATGGGCAACGCCGGCGGGTGCCCGCTCTGCCGCTTCGTCCCGCTGCGCGTGGGCGACAGCTTCATCACCGACGTGCACGACTTCGCGCAGGCCGTCGTCTACGCGGCGGACAGCGGCGCGTCGATCGTGCAGTGCGCGCTCGGCACCATCAACAACAACCGCTTCACCCAGGCGGCGCTCGACTACGCGTACCGGAAGGGCGTGCTCGTGGTCACCTCGATGGCCGACGAGAACGCGCGCCACCACAACATGCCGGTGACGAGCAATCACACCCTGCCCGTCCACGCGATCCAGTACGACGGCCCGAGCGCGACCTCGTCGACGACCTATTTCGGCTTCCACCCCTGCTCGAACTTCGGCGGGCAGAACCTGCTCTCCGCGTCCGGCACCGGCTGCTCCAGCGAGGCGACCGGCCAGCTCTCGGGCATCGCGGGCCTGCTCTACTCCGCGGCGCTCAAGTACAATGAGCCGCTCTCCCCCGGCGAGGCGCAGAGCATCTTCTTCACGACCACGGACGACATCGACGTGCCCGAGTCGCGCGAGCCCGGCGCGCCCTACAAGTGGTCGCAGCCCGGCTTCGATCAGCGCTTCGGCTACGGCCGCGTGAACGCGAACCGCGCCGTCGAGGCGGTCCGCGACAAGCGCATCCCGCCCGCGGTCGACATCACCTCGCCGCGCTGGTTCCAGGTGCTCTACAAGGACCAGGTCGAGGGGCCGGTCCCGATCGAGGGGACCGTCTCCGCGAAGCGCGCGAGCTCGTACGACTACATCGTCGAGCGGGCGCCGGGCGTGCAGCCCGAGGACTCTGCGTTCACCGTCATCGCCGAGGCGAAGAACATCGCGCCCACGGTCGTGACCGGCGAGGACGGGCCCATCGCGACGCTCGACATCCGCACGGTCGACACGGCCCACGAGCCCGACGTGGACAGCCCCTACGGCGAGAACGCGCACACGATCACCGTGCGGATCCGCGCCGTCGCCCATTACGGCGGCACGATCGGCGACGTGCCCGGCGAGATGCGCCGGACCTACTACGTGCACAGCGATCCGGCCCTGGTGAAGGGCTTCCCGATCGACGTCGGCGACAGCGGCGAGGGCAGCCCCAAGATGGCCGACGTCGACGGCGACGGCGTGCGCGAGCTCGTCTACCCGACGGCCGGCGGGGTGCTGCACGTCCTCAAGATCACGCAGAGCGGCCCGGAGCCGCTGCCCGGCTTTCCCTTCCGCACGAACCTCATCGACGGCCTCGCCGATCCGCCGCCGACCCCGGCGACGCCGAGCTACCGCGGCTCCGCCGCGTACACGTCCGGCGAGGTGGACACGGATCTCGCCCGCGAGGCGATCGTCAGCTCGCCCGCGATCGCCGACATGGACGGCGACGGCGAGGTCGAGATCGCGGTCTCGACCTGGTCCGGGACGCTCTATCTCATCGGCAAAGACGGCGCGATCAAGCCGGGCTGGCCGATCCGCCTGCCCGAGGTGCCCTCGTGCCCGCTCGATCCCTCCGCGCCGCCGGTGTCGCCGTGCATGTCGACGAGCACGCGGATCGCGCGCGGGACGTTCGCCTCGCCGGTGCTCGAGGACCTCGACGGCGACGGGAAGCTCGACCTCATCCAGGCGGCCTTCGACGGCAACGTCTACGTCTACGATGTCGCCGGCGCGCCGGTGCCCGGCTGGCCGGTGGCGATCCATTACACGGCGCCGCTCAGCCCCGAGCCCGACACGAACCGGATCCTGACGACGCCTGCGGTCGCCGATTTCAACGGCGATGGGACGCCGGACCTCCTCTTGGGCTCGAACGAGCAGCTCGGGAGCGGCGGTCAGGCGGGCGCCGTGTATCTGCTCGACGGGCGGGGGACGCAGGCCCCCGGCGGCGCGGTCCTCCCGGGCTGGCCGATCTCGATGACGTCGCTGCAGCTCTTCCCGCTGGTGGCGGAGGGCGTGTCGAACGCGGGGGTGATCGGGAGGTTCGGCGACACGCTGGCGGCGGTGGCGCATGGAAACGCGTCGCTGCCGCTGATCCTGCCCGGGGATCCGGGGACGCAATCGACGCTGACGGAGACGCCGTCGGGCGCGCTGCCGCCGCCGCGCGGGGAGTTCGGGCGCGGGGTGGATCCCTCGAGCGTGTTCGGCCCGGTGTCGAAGGCGACGGTGCCCAACACGATGATGCCGCTGTTCGCGCAGCCGTCGCTGGGCGACATCGATCAGGACGGGACGCCGGACGTGATCGCGTCGGGCGGGTCGTTGAACCTGGCGATCAACCTGCAGGCGAGCTCCGACACGGGCCTCAGGGGGGATCACCTGCTGGCGGTGTGGAGCGGGAAGACGGGCGCGATGATGCCGGGGTCGCCGTTCGTGCTGGAGGACTTCACGTTCTTCAACAGCCAGGCCGTGGTGGACCTGAACGGGGACGACTACCCGGAGATCCTGACGGGGTCCGGGGGTTATTTCCTGCACGCGTTCGACGGCTGCGGGCGGGAGCCCGAGGGCTGGCCGAAGTTCACGGGGCAATGGATCATCCCGACGCCCGCCGTGGGGGATATCGACGGGGATGGGACGCTCGAGGTCGCGGTGGGGACGCGGAACGGGTGGCTCTATGCGTGGCACACGGAGGCGACGACGGATTCGATCATCGAATGGGAGAGCTTCCACCACGATAACCGCAACACGGGGAACCTGGAGGCGCCCCTCGAGCAGGGGGGGGCGCGGAAGGCGGCGCGGGCCCTGACCGCGGACATGTGCGCGGCGCCCGCGGGCACGCCCGAGGTGCTGCGGGCCGGCGGTGGGTGCGATTGCGAGGTGGGGGCCGGCGCCGGCGGCCGGCCGGTCGGCGGCGCGGCGGGGCTCGCCGGGCTGGGCGTGCTCGCGGCGCTGGCTGCTCGTCGCCGGCGGCGGTGACGCGCGGTCCACCGCTCCTGGAGCGGTCGAGAGGCAAGGGAGGGCAGCAGCGCTGCCCTCCGGAGCTGTCAAGAGGTTCGGGAGGCGGGGGCTGGCGGGTCGAAGGAGGGCGCGGCGCCTACTGGCGGGCGTCGGCGCAGTCGAGCGTGATCTCGCCGGAGGGGCGGGAGAGGTCGATGTGGCCTTCCCACTGGAGGGTGGGGCTGCCGCCCTCGTCGGTCACGTCGCGGAGGAGCTTCACGTAGGTGTCGCGGGCCGCCACGTTGGGGACCGAGACCGTGAGGTCGAAGGCGCACTCCGTGGCGCAGCGGCCGCCGGCGTCGGGCTCGTCCCGCTGCGTGACCTCGAGCATGCTGTCGACGCGCTCGACCGTCATCGTGCGCTGGCCACAGCAGTTCAGGCGCACCCGGCCGTCGTCGAGGCGCAGCACGCGGGTCGCCTCGTCGTACTGCCAGCGAAGGACCTCGGGAGCGCAGGCGGCGCGATCGGAGCGCGCGTCGAGGCGCGCGGAGGCCGGGGCAGGTGTCGACGCAGGCTCCTGGATCACAGGGGTGGATCCCCAGCCGCCCAGGAAAAGTGCCCCAACCGCCGCCGTCATCCAGGTGAATCCGAGCTTCATGATCCCCGCTCCCCGTTCTCTGCTCCAGGCTCGCCCGCGCTCCCGCACGCTCCTGCAAAGAGCAAAGAGCTCGCCGACCTGGGCGGCACCTGCGGTGGAGTAGGAGATCAGGGATCCTCTCCCCACCTTGGAGCCGCGCCTCCTCTACTACATCGAGGGGCGCGGGGTTGTCCAGTAGTCCGTGTGGGTCAGGGTATTGATTCCTGGGTGGTCCTGGACTGTTCCAGCTACAGCGGTTCACCTTCGCGGTGGACGGGGGAGAAGGGACGGGAGCGGGACGTGCGGGCAGGAACCTGAGGGCGGGGTCGCTGTCAGGAGCGGGGCGCCACGTGGAGCTCCAGCGATCGCGGCGCGCTTCGAAGCGCGCGGGCGCTGGGACCACGGAGCGAGGACGACCGCGGCGGCGCGGCGCGACGGCGCCGCGCGCAGCCCGGCCGGGATCCGCCTGCACCTGGGAGTCGAGAGGGAGAGCCATGGGCAACGAGACGCGAATGGGCAAGGCGAGCGACGCGGACGCGAAGGGGGCTGGGCGGAGCGGGGCGGTGAGGTCCGTGGGGGTCGTGATCTCGTGGGGGGCGACGGTGCTGCACGTGGAGCACCTGACGCCGCCGCGCGGGTTCGATCTCGGCGAGGGGCGGGAGGACGGGAAGGCGTGCGATTGCTTCCTGCCGGAGCAGGTGCTCGGGGTGCGGCGGGCGCCGCTGCTCAAGGTCGATGCGGCGGGGCGCGCGCGGCTGGTGCTGCTCGCGGGGGCGACGGGGACGCTGACGCTCGGCGGCGAGGAGATGAGCGCGGAGGCGGCGCGGGCGCGGTTCGAGGGCGACGCGTGCGCGGAGGTCCGGGGAGCGGTCGAGGTGGCGCTCGGGCCCGGCGCGCTGGCGGACGTGGAGGTCGAGGGGGTGCGGTTCCAGATCGAGGCGGGGGCCGAGATCGGGGGGCGCGTGGCGCGGTCGTTCGCGAGCCGGCGGAGCATGGTGCTCTACGGGATCTCGGCGCTCGCGCACCTCGGGGTGCTGGGCGCGCTCGCGGTGTGGGCGGCGCCGCCGCCCCACCCGGACGACGCGCCGAGCGCGGACCAGATCTACCGGATCCAGCAATACCTCGCGGCGGCCGACGAGCGCGAGATGGAGGAGAAAGAGGCCGAGCAGATCGCCGAGGCGGCCGCCGACGTGAAGGAGGGAGGCTCGGGGACGAGGGCGAAGGGCGAGGAGGGATCCATGGGGACCCTCGCGCAGCGCGGCGCCGGGAACCGTTATGGCGTCCAGGGGCCGGCCGATCAGCCGGACCCCCATATCGCCCGGCAGGCGGCGCTCCGGGACTCGGCCGAGTTCGGGATGATCGGCCTGCTCAGCTCGGGGGCAGGCGGCGATCCCAATGCGCCGACGGCGCCGTGGGGCCGGGACGATTCGCTCGGCAATGATCCGATGTCGGCGCGGGGTATGGGGCTCAGCGGGATCGGCCCCGGCGGCGGCGGGGGGATCGGGATGGGGCCGATCGGGACGATCGGGCACGGCGCGGGGACCGGGACGGGGCAGGGGTTCGGCAACGGCAGCGGCAGGCTCGGCGGGGCGCACGCGGCGGGCGGCGGGCAGCCGGCGCTCCCGCCTGGTTACGCGGCGCCGCCCGGCTACGCGGTGCCGCCGGGGTACGCGGCGCCCGGGCAGGGCGCGGCCGAGGCGCCGATCGATCCCAATGGGCGGTTCGCGACGACGTACCGGCCCGGCGGCGGCCACCTCGCGGCATTCGAATCGGCGGTGGCCCGCGGGATCGTGCCCGAGGCCGAGCGGGAGGTGGTGAGCGACGTGGGCGCGCGGTATGCGCCGCCGTTCGCGCCGGAGGACGGGCGCGCGCTGGCGCTGCGGACCGACGTGGAGCGGGGCATGCTCGCGCCGACCGGCGGGGCGTTCCACCTCCGCCTGGCGCTCCGGTCGGCCGCGGCCGCGCCCGAGGCGCGCGCGCACCTGTCGGTGCACCTCGTGCTCGACACGAGCGGGTCGATGCAGGGCGAGTCGATCGACCGGGCGCGGCGCGCAGCGCAGGCGCTCGTGGACCGGCTGGCGCCGACGGATGATTTCTCGCTGACCACGTTCTCGAGCTCGGCCGAGGTGGTGGTGCCCGACGGGCTCGTGGGGGCGCGGCGGGAGGCGATCAAGGCGGTCATCGCCAACCTGGGGGCGTCGGGCGGGACGAACATCGGCGAGGGCTTGCAGCTCGCGTACAAGCAGGCGGCGCTGAAGAGCATCCCCGAGGACGCGGTGCGGGTCGTGCTGCTGGTGTCCGACGGGCGCGCGACGGACGGGGTGACGAGCCGCGAGCAGCTCTCGCGGCTGGCGCTCGATGCATTCCAGGACGGGATCCAGACGAGCTCGTTCGGGCTGGGGACCGATTACGACGGGCAGCTGATGAGCGCGATCGCGACGGACGGGGCGGGCGGCTATTACTACCTGCGCGATCCGGAGCAGATCGCGCCGGCGCTGTCGACCGAGCTGGATCGGCGGCTGGATCCGGTCGCGACCGCGGTCGAGGTGCGGGTGCGGCTGAAGAAGGGGGTGGAGCTGCTCCGGGTGTACGGGTCGCGGCGGCTGAACGAGGCGGAGGCGGCGCGGGTGCGGGTGCAGGAGATCGCGGCCGACGTGCAGGCGCAGAAGAAGGACCGGATCGCGGCGGACCGGCACGCGGACGCCGAGGGCGGGATGCGCTTCTTCATGCCGGCGTTCGCTCGGGATGACAGCCACGCGCTGCTGCTCAAGCTGCGGGTGGGCGCGGACACGGGGACGCGGAGCCTCGGGACGGTGGAGCTCAAGTACAAGGATCGGCTGGCGCACAGGAACGTGACGGAGGAGATCCCGCTGTCTTTGGCGTTCGCGGGGAGCGACGCGGAGAGCGCGGCGACGGCGGACGCGTCGGTGGCCCGGACGATCCAGGGGTTCGCGGCCGGGGAGACGCTGACGGAGGCTGCGCTGCGGATCAGCCAGGGGGACCGGAGCGGGGCGGCGGCGCTGCTGGAGGAGCGCGAGGGCATCCTGCGGCAGGCGGCGGTGACGCTGAACGAGCCGCTGTTCTCCGGGGACGCGGCGCGGCTGGCGAGGCTCCGGGCGCACACGAGCTCGCAGTCCGGGCTCGGGGATCCGCTGGTGCTCGCGATGCTGCTGGAGACCGCGGGGCGGTCGCACCTGCATTGAGAGAGGAGAATCTCTTTTCAGGAGCCGTCGCGCTGCTTCAGCAGGTGATCGCCGAACATCTCGCGCAGCTTCGACTTGAGGAACTTCCCGGTCGAGGTGCGGGGGATCTGGTCCACGAAGAGGTAATCGTCGGGCAGCCAGAACTTCGCGAACCGGCCCTCGAGGTGGGCGCGGAGGTCGTCCTTGGTGGCGGAGTGGTCCTTCTTGAGGACGATCGCGGCGAGCGGGCGCTCGTCCCATTTCGGATCGCGGCCGGCGAAGACCGCGGCCTCCAGGACCGCGGGGTGGCTCATGAGGGCGTTCTCCAGGGCGACGGAGCTGATCCACTCGCCGCCGGATTTGATCACGTCCTTCGAACGATCGGTGATGCGGACGTAGCCCTCGGGGTCGATGGTGACCACGTCGCCGGTCTTGAACCAGCCGCCGGCGAAGCGGTCCTTGCCCTCGCCGCCGAAGTAGGAGGACGCGACGAAGGGGCCGCGGACCTCCAGCTCGCCCATGGTCTCGCCGTCCCAGGGGAGCGGTCTGTCATCGGGGCCCACGTGGCGCTGGTCGACGAAGGGGACGGCGTAGCCCTGCGAGGCGCGGAGGGCGAGGGAGCCGGCGGCGTCGAGGTCGAGCGTGGCCTTCACGCGCGCGAGCGTGCCGAGGGGGTTGGTCTCCGTCATGCCCCAGGCGTGGGTCACGTGCAGGCCGTGGCGCTGGAGGAAGCCGTCGATCAAGGCCGGGGGCGCGGCGGAGCCGCCGATCACCATCGAGCGCATCGCGGAGAGGTCCCAGCGCCCGGGGTCCTGATCGAGGAGCGCGAGGATGCCGATCCAGATCGTGGGGACGCCGGCGGCGAGCGTGACGCGCTCTTTGGCCATGAGGTCGAGCAGGGAGGTGGGGTCGAGGTGCGGGCCCGGAAAGACGAGCTTCGCGCCGGTGGCGACCGCGCAGTAAGGGAAGCCCCAGGCGGCGGCGTGGAACATCGGGACGACGGGGAGGACGACGTCGCGCTCGCGGAAGCCGACGATGTCGGCCATGCACGCGACGAGCGTGTGGAGGACCGTGGAGCGGTGGCTGTAGACGACGCCCTTGGGGTTCCCCGTGGTGCCGGACGTGTAGCAGATCATCGCGGCGGTGTTCTCGTCGAGCGTGGGCCATTCGAAGGCTTCGGGCTCCGGGGCGATGAGGGCCTCGTAGTCGAGGCCGTCCTCTTCGCGGACGGCGCCGTCGTCGCCGATGACGATGACCCGCTCGATGGAGCGGACCTGATCGCGGAACCTCGCGAGGAGCGGGAGCAGGGAGCGGTCGACGACGACGACCTTGTCCTCGGCGTGGCTGGCGATGTACCCGAGCTCGGTGGGGTGGAGGCGGAGGTTGAGCGTGTGGAGGACCGCGCCCATCGCGGGGACGCCGAGGTAGAGCTCGAGGTGGCGGGAGTGGTTCCAGCAGAGGGTGGCGACGCGATCGCCTGAGCGGACGCCGAGGCGGGTGAGGGCGGCGGCGAGCTTCGCGGAGCGGCGGTAGAGGTCGGCGTAGGTGGTGCGGGAGAGCGAGCGATCCGGGTTGCGGGTGACGATCTCGGAGCGGGCGTGGAAGGTCCTCGCGCGCTCGAGGAAATGGGTCAACGTCAGCGGGTAATCCATCATGCGGCCAGGCAGCATGGGTGCTCCTTTCCCTCCCGCGGGGCGCGGGCGCTCGCCCCGGGGCGGGGCGTCGCCGGCATCCTACTAGGGTCAGCGGACGAAGATCGGGTTCGTGAAGCCGAAGGGCTTCGCGCCCGGCCGGTGGAGGAAGTCCATCGGCTTCGACCCGCGGGCGACGGCGATCACCCAGTCGCCCCTGCGGAGCGGCTCGCGGGCGCGCTGCTCGACGGGGCCGGGGCCCTTGCGCGCCGGCACGCTCCACGAGCGCCACAGCTCGCCGCGGCGGATGAGATCGATCCGATCGATGTCCACCCACGGCGGGGCGTCGGCGCGGACCACGATGTCGGCGTCGCCCTCGGGGACGGTCTCGCCGACTCCCTTGCCGTTCACCTCGAGGCGCACGAACGGCCCGCTCGAGACGATGACCCGGCCGGCGCGGAGGGCGCCGACGAAGGCGCGCTGATCGAGCCGGCCCGGGGCGTCGGCCGGGAGCGCGACGTAATTGCGGGGGGTGCCGGGCTCCTGGAACGGTATCCGGTGGGAGTCGGAGTTGCCGGTGGCGACCACCTGGAAGCCGGCGTTGAGGAGGGCGTACCAGTCGCGGAGGCACTCCTCCACGCGGGAGATCCGATCGTAATGGTCGCCGTTGAAGACCTCCAGGGCGTCGAAGCCCATGTCGAGCAGCGGAGAGCGGCGCACCCAGCCGGGGACGTCGGCGGGGTCCATGCGCAGGAGCTCGAAATAACCGATGTCGCCCATCCGGGGGTGGTTCACCTGGATGATGGTGTCGGCGCCGAGGGGCTTCGAGGCGCGCGCGGCGGCGAAGATCTCGGCGGGGAGGGCGCCCAGCCACGGGAGGGGGGCGGCGCCGGCGGCCAGAGGGAAGACGTTGAAATGGCCCCAGCCGGGGTCCCTGGTGGTGACCTCGTCGCCGATGACGCTCGCCAGCGCGTCCTTCAGGCCCATCCGGCCGATCACGGGGGAGTAGTCCGTGACCGCGTTGTGGTCGGTCGCGACGCCGACCTCGACGCCCGCGGCGACGAGGCTGCGGACGCGGTCGGCGAGGCTCGTCGGGGCGTCGGACGAGGGCTCGGCGTGCAGATGCAGGTCGGCGCTGATCCAGCCGGAGGTGTCGACGACGCGGTCGATCGCGGCGGAGAGGGCGGTGAGCTGGCCGGCCGTGATCGAGATCTCCTGCTCGTCGGCGGTGTACTCGAACCCGCGGTTCACGAGGACCCGGTACTTGCCGGGCGGCAAGGGCACCTCGCCCTCGCCCCGCTCGGAGGCGACGAAGTTCATGGCGGCGCCTTCGCGGGGGTCCTCGCCCCAGCTCGGGTCCGGGGTGCCGGCGACGCCCCGGACCAGGAGGCGCGCGGGCACGGGGCGGCCGCCCTCGGTCACCTTGAAGCGGAGGCGGCCGGCCTGCGGCGCCACGGTCCCGCGCGCCGCGGCGCCGATCGTGCGGGCGTCGAGCCAGGGGCCGGGCGCGTGACCCGGGGCGGCCAATCGCGCCACGAAGCAGCCGCTGGGCAGCTCGATCTCGCGCTGGGCTGCGCCGCCGCTGGACTGCGCGGAGAAATTGGCGAAGCGCCTGCCAGGCGCGGGCGCGGCGGCGGGCGCGGGCGCGGTGGCGCAGCGCGCGACCTCGACGCGGGCGCCCGGGATCGGCGCGAGCGGGATCGCGGCCTTCGTGACGCCGGCGCGGCGCACGCAGGGCAGGGAGAGCGCCGCCTCGCCGGCCGAGATCGTCGAATACGCGACGGCGATGTGGCGCCGCGCGGACGCGCCGAGGTGCGGGACGGGGATCACCGCCTCGCCCGTCAGCGCGGCCTCGGAGAAGCCGGGCAGCTGCTGCTCGTCGAAATGGGCGCGGAGCCGGCCGCCCTCGGCGCAGAGCGCGTACGACACATCGCCGCTGTCCTTTGCAAGGAAATCCGTGAGGTGGTTGCCGGCCTGGGTCACGAGGCCCGCGCCCTCCACCCACGTGGGGACGTTGCCCCAGTGGACGCGCTCGCCGAGCGTGACCGCGAGCGCGGGGAGCTTCAGGGCCGCCTCGACGGGGCCGGGGCTCGAAGGCGTGCCCGCGCCGGTGCCGACCGCGGCGGACTCGATGTGCAGCGTCTGACCATGGAAATAGATCCAGGTCACGAGCAGCATCGGCTGGCCCCGGATCGAGAGCGCGACGCGCAGCGCGCGGCCGTCGGCGACGGGCTCGATGCGCGCGACGTCCGTCGGCGCGAGGGCGAAGGGCAGGCCCACGCCGGGGCGGATGAGGCCGAGCTCGTCGCGGCCGCCGGCGGGGCCGAGATCGATGACGTCGCCCTTCGCGGAGACGACCGCGACCGCGCCCGCGCTGGTGAGCATCCAGTCGCCGGCGCGCGCCTGGACCCGCGAGCCGGTGAGCGGGACGGCGTCGCGCGAGGCCACCGGCTGGACCGCGCCCTCGGCGCCGGGCGGCGGGGGGAGGTCCACGTCGGGCAGCGCGCCTGCCGCGGAGGGCGCCTCGGGGGACTCGGGCGGCGCGGGCGGCGCGGCGCCGTGGCCGCCGGCGCACGCGGGAGAGGCGAGGAGGGCGAGGGCGAGCGCGCAGCGAGCGGAGCGCATCGCGCGAGGGTCACCTGCCGAGCAGCCCAGCGCAAGCGCCGGCCGCGGCTCCGCCCGGGGCGACGGAACGCTGGCAAAATTGCGGCAGCGCGGCCGTGGTATGCCGCGGCCATGCCTGCCCCGCTGCCTCTCGAGCCGTCACCCAGCTCCCGCTCGCCCGTCTCCCGGCGGATCGGCGTCGCCGCGGCGCGCGTCTTCGAGCCGCTCGCCAGGCTGCAGACGGCGCGGCCGTTCATGGTGCTCGCGGTCGCGCTGCTCACGGTGTTCCTCGCCGGGCTCGGCGCCTCGCGGCTCAAGCTCAAGACCAGCCTGGGCGAGCTCCTGCCGGCCAACAAGGAGAGCGTCATCGTCGCGGAGAAGGTCCGCGAGCGCCTGATCTCCGCCTCGACCCTGTACATCGTCGCCGAGAGCAAGGACACCGCCGCGCTCAAGCGCTTCGTCGACGCGCTCGCCCCCGAGCTCCGGGCGCTCCCGCCTGGGCTGCTCGGCGCGGTCGACGACGGCGTCCGGGAGGCCCAGGCGTTCTTCGCGAAGAACAAGATCCTCTACGCGCCGATCGAGGACGTCCAGAAGGTCCACGACCAGATCCTCGAGCGCTACGAGGCCGAGGTGCAGAAGGCCGCGGGCTTCGACCTCGGGCTCGACGACGAGGGGGAGGGGGGAGGGGCCGGGGAGGGCCCGCCGCCCCTCACGGCGGAGAGCATCAAGAAGAAGATCGCCGAGCACAAGGATCCGGTCGCGGAGAAGTACCCCGACGGGTACTACCTCGCGCCCGAGGGGGATCTCATCGTCATCACCACGCGCACGCCGGTGTCGGCGGGCGACGTCGATCGCGCGGAGGAGCTGCTCGCGACGCTCCAGGGCGTCGTCGATCGCGTGGACCCCGCGCGGTTCGCGCCGGACATGAAGGTCACCTTCACGGGGGGGCTCATCACGAGCATCGAGGAGTACTCGCAGATCAAGGGGGATCTGACGGACGTCGGGGTGCTCAGCGTCGCGATGGTCCTCGGCGTGGTGTTCCTCTTCTACCTGCGCCTGCGCCCGCTCTTCGCGATGGCGCTCACCGTCGGGATAGGGCTCACGTGGAGCTTCGGGCTCGCCTGGGCGCTCATCGGCCACCTCAACTCGTCGACGGGGTTCCTGGCGAGCGTCATCGTCGGCAACGGCATCAACTTCGGGATCATCTACATGGCGCGCTTCTTCGAGGCGCGCGCGGAGGGCGACGTGGCGCGCGCGGTGCGGACCGCGCACCTCGACACGTGGGCGGCGACGCTGGGGGCCGCGGGCGCGGCGAGCGTCGCGTACGGGTCGCTCGTCGTCACCGATTTCCGCGGCTTCAAGCACTTCGGCGTCATGGGCGGGCTGGGCATGATGATGTGCTGGCTCGCGACCTACCTGTTCCTCCCCTCGATCCTGGTGATCACCGATCGGGCCTCGAGCGCCGTCGGCGGCGCCGTCGCCTCGCGCGCGCCCCGGCTGGCCGCCGCAGGGCGAGCGGTGATGGGGCTCGCCGATCGGATGCGCGCCAGCTACGGCCGGCCGTTCGCGTTCCTGGTGGGGCGCTTCCCGCGGGCCATCGCCGCGCTCGGGGTGATCGCCGGCCTCGGCGGCCTCGCGCTCTCCGTGCATTACATCGCGTCGGACCCGATGGAGTACGACATGAGCAACACGCGCACGGTGCCGAGGACCGCGCAGACCTACGCGCGGGTGCTCCTCAAGCGCGTCGACAAGATCGTCGGCCGCGGCCAGGACGGCATCGCCATCATGGTCGACCGGATCGAGCAGGTCCGGCCGCTGCGCGCGGCGCTCGAGGCCAAGCGGGACGCGGCCCCCGCGGCGCAGAAGCCCTTCGAGCGGGTGGCGGACATCTTCGATCTCCTCCCCGCGGACCAGGAGAGGAAGATCGCGCTCATCAAGGAGGCGCGCGACCGGCTCGAGCGGGCGCACCGCCGCGGGATGATCACCGACGCCGACTGGGCCGAGATCCAGCAGCACGTGCCCGGCGGCGAGATCCGGCCGCTCGATGTGGCCGATCTGCCCGAGCAGGTAGCGCGCATGTTCATCGAGAAGGACGGGACGCGCGGGCGGCTCGTCTACATCGTGCCGACCAGGAACCGCAGCGTGTGGGACGGCCGCTACCTGATGGAATGGGCCGACTCGTTCCGCGAGACGAAGCTGCCGGACGGCTCGATCGTGAAGGGGAGCGGCAACGCCGTCATCTTCGCGGACCTCCTGCTCGCCATCGTCGAGGACGCCCCGAAGGCGATCCTGGTCTCGTTCGCCTGCACGCTGCTCATCATCGTGGCGACGTTCCGCGGCCGCGCCCCGGCGGCGGCCGCGATCGCCTCGCTCGGGCTGGGCCTCGTCTGGATGATGTCCGTGCTGGCGCTGCACGGGATGAAGGTCCGGCTCCCCCCGGACGGTCCGATCGGCGTCGATCTCGTGGGCATGAAGCTGAACTTCCTGAATTTCGTGTCGCTGCCCATATCGATCGGCGTGGGCGCCGATTACGCGATCAACGTGATGCAGCGGCACCTCATGACCGGCGGCGACGCGGCGCAGGTCCCCGACGTCATCGTCAAGACCGGCGGGGCCGTCGTGCTGTGCTCCTGCACCGCCGTGCTCGGCTACCTCGGCCTCACGTTCTCGATCAACAACGCGACCGCGAGCTTCGGCTTCACCAGCGCCGCGGGCGAGCTCTGCTGCCTGCTCGCCGCGGTCTTCGTCCTCCCGTCGTTCCTCATCCTGTTCGGGCGCCGGGCCGCCCCCGCCGGCTCCGGCCAGCTGCAGGGTTAGCGCTCGCGCGGCGTCTCCGGGCGACCCCCGGCGCCGCGCAGCTCTCGGCGGAGCCGATCTCGAGCGCGATCGAGCTGCTCGCCGGTGGCGCCGAGCTGGGCGAGCAGGCTCTCGGTCATCGCGAGGGCCACCTCGGCTTCCGCCGAGACGACCACGTCGGCCCCGGCCCTGCGCACCGCCGGGACCTCGCGGACATAGGTCGTCCGGGCGAGGATCTGGAGATCCGGATTGAGCGCCTTCGCGGCGCGGACGACGTCCGCCGGCGAGCCGGACGCCGTGAAGACGAGGCTGCCCGCCTCCCTCGCCCCGGCCTGCCCCAGGATCTCCGGCTGCGAGGCGTCGCCGTAGATCGCGCGGACGCCCTCCCGGCGGAGCTGCTTCACCGTGTCGTGGTTGAGCTCGATGATGGTGGGCTCGAGCTCGTGCTCGGAGAGGAGCCTCGTCACCGTCCGCCCCACGGGGCCGTAGCCGACGACGATGGCGCGATGGACAGCCTCGCGCGGCTGCGGCCGCTCGGCGCTCGCCTCGCGATCGCGCGGCAGCCGGGCCGCGAGCCGGCGGGCCGCGGGCTCCACCAGGCGAAAGAGCAGTGGATTCAGCGTGATGGAGATGACGGAGGCCGCGACGAGCGCCTGCATCGCGCTCTCCGGCAGCACGCCGAGCTGGCGGCCGAGGGCGCCGACGATGAACGAGAACTCGCCGATCTGCGCGAGGGCCACCGCGACGGTGGCGGCCGTCTTCGCCGGATCGCGGAGGAGGAGGACCACGAGGAGCGCCGCGAGCGGCTTGCCCACGAGGATCACCGCGAGCGTGGCGGCGGTCAGGCCGATGTTCGCGAGGAGCAGCGCCGGATTGAACAGCATCCCCACGGAGACGAAGAACAGGACCGCGAAGGCGTCGCGCATCGAGAGGGCCTCGGACGCGGCCCGGGAGCTGAACTCGGACTGGCCGACGACCAGGCCGGCGAGGAACGCGCCCAGCGCCATCGACGCGCCGAAGAGCGTCGCCGAGCCGACGGCGATGCCGAGCGCGAGCGCCAGGACGGTGAGCGTGAAGAGCTCGCGCGAGCGCGTCCTCGCCACGTGCCCGAGGAGCGCGGGGATCACGCGCTGCCCCACCACGAGGGTGAACGCCACGAGCCCGCCGATCTTGAGGACGGCGATCAGGACGGAGAGCAGGACGTCCAGCGGGGCGCCGCCCGCCCGCTCGCCGGCGAGGATCGGCAGCATCACCAGCACGATCACCGTGAACAGGTCCTCGACGATGAGCCAGCCGACGGCGACGTGGCCGGCGGGCGTATGGAGCGCGTCGTGATCCGAGAGGACGCGCAGGAGGACGACCGTGCTCGCGACGGAGATCGCGATCCCGAACACGATCCCCGCGCCGAGGCTCCAGCCGGCCGAGCCCGCGACGAGCGCGCCGAGCCCGGTCGCCACGGCGATCTGCGCGAGCGCCCCCGGGATCGCGATCCGCTGCACGGCGAGCAGCTCCCTCACATGGAAATGCAAGCCGACGCCGAACATCAGCAGGATGACGCCGAGCTCCGCGAGCTGCTCCGCGATCTCGCGGTGCGCGACGAAGCCCGGCGTGAACGGCCCGACGGCGACGCCCGCGAGGAGGTAGCCGACGATTGGAGAGAGCCGGAGCCGCTGCGTAATGAAGCCGAGCACCAGGGCAGCGGTGAGCGCTCCGGTCAGCGTGAAGACGAGGTCGAGGTCATGAGGCATCTCGGCTCACGATCAGCTCGGCAGGGGGGGCGGCCTGCGGGGGCCCCACAGGGGGGCGCGGGCGCTGCCCGGCCGCGGGCTGCGGGCTGCGGACGATCTTGCCTGCAAGCTGCGCGCCGCCTGCTCCTGTCGCGGTCACGGCGCCCAGGCCGGCTCGGCCAGCGCCGCCCGCTCGCCGGGATCGGGCGCCATTGCTATGCCTCGATCGGCCCCGCGCCGAAACTTTCGAACACAGGATCGACAGCGTCCTGCAACGCGCCTGCGGCACGTTCGCCACCCATGAATTCGAGGCGCCGGCGCCGCTCAGGGCGCGCTGCAGCTCACCCCGTAGATCGGCGCTCCGAGGCCCTCGCCGAGCGCCACGTAGTCCCAGCCGCCGGGCAGCCAGGCGATCGCCTCGCCCTGGTCCTCGTCGGCGGAGGGCAGGGGGCAGGGCTCGGCGGCGAGCGCCTCCGCGACCGTCTTGTCCGGCGTCATCGGATAGAACCACACGCCGCTGCGCGTCCGGATCAGCACGCCGCGGCCGTCGGCGCGCACGTCGCCGGCCGTGAGGGTGTCGCTGCCGTCGGGCGGCTCCGCCGTGCCGCGCAGGGCGAGCGTCGCGGTCGCGCCGCCGGCGACGGGCGAGGCGAGCTCGTAGATCCTCGGCTTGCCGCTCTCGATCTTGGTGACGATGGTGATGGCCCCGGTCACCGGGTGCACGAGCAGCGTCTCGGCGTCATGGCTCCCGTCCGGGTACACGAACGGGATCGCCGCGGCCGTCGCCGCGTGCATGCCCGCGCCGATCTCCGCGGGCTCCGGCACCTCGTAGATCGCGTAGCTCGAGCGGTTCTGGTCGTTGTCGCCGATGTCGGCGAAGTAGAGGCAGCTCCCGCCGCCCGACGAGCACGGGCCGCGCGCCACGTCCTCCCAGTCGACCGCCGCCGCGCCCGAGACCGCGAACTCGCCGCGCGAGACCCCGTCGACGCCGATCGCGAAGAAGCGCGCTCCGTCGCCCGCGTCGTTGTGCGCGTAGAGCACCTCCGGGTGCGTCGCGCCGGAGGCCGCGCCGGAGCACTCGTCCACCGCGTCTCCATGGATCGCGCCGCGCTCCGCGGGCGCGCCGCACGCGGACGGGCACCCCTCGGCCGCGACCTTCGCCTCGTCGTCGCCGCAGCCGGAGAGGAGGCCGGCCGCGGCGACAACCAGCGCCATCGATGCACGCGGGAGCGCTCGCGTCATGCCCCGACTCTATGCCCGTTCGGGCCGTTCCCGGGCCAGAATTTCGCTTGCCGGCCCTCGACGATCCATGTCAGCATCGTGTCGATTGTGTCACGAATTCGCGTCTTTATCCCGCTTTCGGCGATGTGCGGCGACGGAAGCAGCGCCGCCGCGGACGGGTGCAGCGCGGTGAGTCGCGTCGAGCCGTGAGCGGGGGAGGGCACCGCGCGTGAGCCTCGTCATCGAGCGCTACGAGTACAAGTACCTCGTCCCGGAGCGAGTCGTGCCCGCGATCCGCGAGGCCGCGCTCGCGGTCTCGCGGATCGACGAGTATGCGCGCCCGGACGGCCGGTATGCCATCCGGTCGCTCTACTTCGATACGCCCCGATACGATCTTTACTGGGCCAACGAGCGGGAGCAGGCGGATCGGTTCAAGGTGCGGGCGCGCTGCTATCCGGGCAATCCGGGGCCCGTCTTCCTGGAGGTGAAGCGGCGGGTCAAGGACGTGATCGTGAAGACGCGCGGTCCCGTGCCCGCGGACGCGTGGCGGGACGTGCTGCGGGGCCGCCTCGCCCCGCTCGAGGCGGTCTCCCGCAGCGCGCGCGCCGCCGCCGAGCGCTTCATCCTCGTCGTCGAGCGGCACCACCTCCGGCCCGCGGTCCTGGTCGAGTACGAGCGCGAGGCGTACGTGAGCCTGGTCGACAAGTACGCGCGGCTCACATTCGACCGGCGCATCGTGGTCCAGGAGAAGGACGCGATCGACCTCGAGGCGAGCCCGGTCCGCTGGCGGCCGATCGACCACCCGGCGCAGACGCGGACCACGGAGCCGATCTGCGTGCTCGAGCTCAAGTTCGAGCAGCGGCCGCCCGCGTGGATGTCCGCGCTGGTCCGGCGGCTCGATCTAGTCCGCTACTCGTTCTCGAAGTACTGCTATGGCGTGAGCGCAGCGCTCACGCTCCCGGAGCTGCGCGCGGCGCGGCTCGACTGGAGCGCTCCGTCATGATCGACCTGTTCGCGCCCATCGCGCCGGGGGACGTCTTCGAGTGGCGAAAGGCGGTCGTCTCGCTGCTGCTCGCGTTCGGGCTCGGCCAGGCGATCGCGACCGTCTACGTCGCGACGTTCCGGGGGCTCTCGTACTCGCGGACCACGGTCCACGGCATGGCGATGGGCAGCATCATCACGTGCATGCTCATGCTCGCCGTCGGCAACAGCATCGCCGCCGGGATCGGCCTCGCAGGCGGGCTCACGGCCGTCCGGTTCCGCACGACGATGCGCGATCCGCGCGACGTGATCTTCGTGTTCGCGTCGCTCGGCGTCGGCATGGCGAGCGGCGCGCAGGCGTACGGCGCGGCGATCGCGGGGACGGGGATCTTCACGGTCGCGTCGTTCCTGCTCATGGGCGTCGGCTTCGGCGCGCGGCGCCAGCCCGACGGCCTCCTGCGCTTCGTCGCGCCCGCGGGCCCCGAGGCCGAGCAGGAGATCGCGAAGCTCCTGCGCGCGCACTGCCGGACCTTCTCGCTCGTGACGCTGCGCGAGGCCGCGCAGGGCACGATGATGGAGCACGCCTACCAGATCAGCGTCCGTGACGCCGATCGCCGCGGCGAGCTCGTGGGCCGCCTGCAGGCGATCCCCGGCGTGCAGGACGTGGCCCTCCTGCTTCAGGAACCCACGCTGGACCTCTAGGATGATCACCCTCCGCCAGATCACCGCCGCGCTGCACGGCGCGGCCCCGGCCCTCACCATGGGGATCACCCTCGGCCTCGCGGCGTACCTGCATTTCGGCGGGGATCAGCGCGGGCGCGTCGTCGGCTTCGCGCAGGCCACGACCGAGGCGATCTCGCCGACCGAGATCGCGCGCGTCGCGTCGGTCACCGTCGCCGTCGGCGACGTCGTGATCGCCGGCCAGGTCGTCGCCACGCTGGACACCTCCGGCCTCGACGCCGAGATAGCGGTCGCCGAGGCGGAGAAGGCGCGCCTCGATGCCTCGGTGCGCGCCGAGCGAGCGCTGCTCGAGCAGCGGCTCACCGTGGGCGTCGAGGCGCTCCAGCGCGAGCTCGCGCGCGAGCGCGAGGAGCAGCTCCGCGTGCGCGCGGAGGAGCAGGCGCTCCAGGGCGAGCGGGCGCGCGTGCGGCGGCTCGTCGACGAGCGGCAGGCGATCCTCGACGACCTCACCCGGCTCGACCTCCAGCACGCGAGCGTCAAGGCGATCGCCGACCAGAAGCCGCGCACGATCGGCCTGCTGGAGAGCCAGATCGCCGCGGCGAAGCAGCGCCACAAGGAGGCCGTCACGCCGGCCGCGTCCCCCGCGGAGCTCGACGCCGACCTGCTGCTCGCGCGCCGCACGATCGACCTCCTCGAGCAGCGCCGCGCCGGCTACGTGCTGCGCGCGACGCACGCCGGCCGCGTCGCCGGCATCGACAAGCAGCCGGGCGAGGTGGCCGCGGCGGGCGAGCCCATCTTGCGCCTCGTCAGCGCGCAGAACCGCGTGATCGTCTGCGTGCCCGAGCGCGCCGCGCTCGGCCTCCGCGAGGGCGACGGCGCGCGGCTCTGGGTCCAGGGGCAGGGCGGCTCGCCGCTCGCCGGCAAGGCCCTCGCGCTCGGCCCGCTGGTCACCGAGCTGCCCATCCGCTGCCGGGCCGCCCCGTCGATCCCCGCGTGGGGCCGCGAGGTCACCGTCGCGCTCGATCACCCCGTCGACCTCGTGCCCGGCCAGGCCTTCGACGTGGTCTTCGATTCGTCGAGCGGCGCCCCGTCCGCCGCGCCCGCCGGCGAGTCCATCGCGGCCGCCGCGCCGCCGCCCGCCCCGCCCGCTCCCGCCGGTCCGGGCATCATGATCGTGCCCCCCGCGCTGCTCCAGCGCACGCGCTTCGAGCCCTCGGGCCTGCTCGCGCGCCCCAGCGAGCGCCGCTACCTCATCGCGAGCGACGACACCGGCCGCGATGGTGACGAGCACGAGCCCTGGCTCTTCGCGATGACCCCCGGCGGCGCGGTGGATCCGCAGCCCGTGCCCCTCACCGGAGTCGACAAGATCGACGACGTCGAGGCGCTCGCCGCGGGCGACGCCGGCGAGATCTATCTCCTCTCGTCGCAGAGCTACAGCCGCAAGGGCAAGCGCAAGCCCGCGCGCACGGCGCTCCTCCGCCTGCGCCCCGACGGCAGCGGCTTCCGCGCCGACGGCGAGGTCCACCTCGCCGAGCTGATCGACGCCGCCGGGGCCCCGATCGCGACCGCGCTCGGCCTGCAGGAAGGCACCCGCCCGCTCGACATCGAGGGCCTCGCGTTTCGGGGCGGCGCGCTCTTCGTCGGCCTCAAGGCCCCGCTCGACGACAAGGACAACGCGATGATCTGGCGCATCGCGACGCCGCGCGCGTTGTTCGACGGCGCGCGCGCCCGCTCCGATCCGAAGCGCCTCGAGGACGCGGGCCTCTCGCTCTGGGCGCGCGTCCGCGTCGACGTGGAGATCGGCGGCCAGCCCGTGCCCGGCGGCATCTCGGACCTCTGCTTCTTCCCCGGCGGCGACCTCGCGATCGCCTCCACCCCCTCGACGGCCGACGGCGAGGCCGGCGCCCTCTGGCGCGTCGACCACGGGCCGATCGAGGGCGCCGCGCCCCCGAACCCCCCGCCGAGCGAGGCGAGGTCGCTCGCTCCGCGCCTGGTCCGCCGCTTCCCCGGCCTCAAGCCGGAGGGCCTCGCGCCCTCGCTCACGCCGGGCAAGCTCATGGTCGTCTTCGACGCGGGCAGCGCGACGCCGTCGTTCGAGGAGCTGCCATGGGACGGCTGACGCGCGCGGGGCTCGCCGCCCTGTGCCTGTGGCTGTCCGCCTGTCACACGCCCGCGCGCGGCGGCTCGACGCTCGGGGCCAGAGGTCCCGGCGCGCCCTCCGCCCCGAGCCCCGGGGTGGAGCGCGCGATCGAGATCTGGCGAGCATCCCGCGGCCATGCGGCGCCCTCCGAGCCGGCGGCGCGCGCGGCGCGTGCGGCGCGTCGAGCGCCGGCGCCGGCCACGCTGACCGCCGACGAGGCGGTCGCGATGGCCCGCGAGCGCAGCGCGCTCCTCGCCGACCTCGAGGCCCGCGCCGATCTCGCCGCCGCCGAGGCCGAGGCGGAGGACCGCTACGAGAACCCCGAGCTCCGCATCTCGCAGCTGCGAATGGATCAGGTCCTGAACGGCGAGCCCCAGGTCCGGACCGCGATCCGCGTGCGGCCCTCGCGCCCCGGCGAGGTCGGCGCGAGCGTGGCCGAGGCGCGCGCCGCCGAGGCCGTGGCCCGCGCGGAGGCGCGCGTCGAGGCGCTCTCGCTGGAGGCCGACGTGCGCTGGCTCTTCGACGACGTGCTGCTCCTCGACGCGGAGATCGCGGCGGCCGAGGGCGTGGCGGCCTCGCGCGGCGCGCTCGCGGACCGGATGCAGGCGAGGCTCGAGGCCGCGGAGGCCACGGCGCTCGACGAGGCCTCCGCGGCGCTCGCGGCCGCGGCGGCCGAGGAGGACCGCGTCGAGCTGCGCGAGCGGCGGAAGGTGGCGCTCGCGACGCTGCTCGATCACGCCGGGATCGATCCGGCGGCGCCGGTGAAGCTCGTGGGTGAGCCCCCGTCCGCGTGGCCGCCGGCCGAGCTGCCCTCCGAGGACGTGCTGGTCGAGGCGGCGCTCCGCAATCGCCCCGAGATCGAGATCGCGGCCGCCCGGATCGACGGCGCCGACGCGCGCGGCGAGGCGGAGCGGGCGAAGCGCTGGCCCTGGTTCACGTTCGTGGAGCTCGGCTATGAGCTCGCGCCCGGGATCGACCAGGGGCTCGGCTGGACGTTCCAGACCGGGATCGAATTGCCGATCTTCGACACGAACCGCGGCGGCGTCGCGGCCGCGGACGCGGCGCGCGCGGAGGCGAAGCGCGCGCTGACCGCCGAGGTGGAGCGCGTCGCGCGCGAGGTCCGGGGCCGGCTCCGGGAGGCGCGGGCCGCGGCGGCGCTGGTGACCGAGATGCGGAGCCGCGCATTGCCTGCAGCGGAGCGGGCGGCCTCGGCGGCCCGGCGCGCGCTGGAGGGCCGCGACGTCGACTCGATCCGCGCGCTGACCGTCGACGAGCGGCGGCAGGTCCTGGACCTCAAGCTGCTGCGGCTCATCCGTGTATACCGGGAGGCGGTCTCGGAGCTCCGGCGAGCCGTGGGCGGACCCATTCCGGCCGTCACATCGGGCGCGCCCGCGCCGGAGGGGCCCGCCGGCGGATCTCGTCGATCAGCTCCTGGCGATTGAAATCGCCCTTGCGGAACACCCGATCCACCGAGCCGTCCAGGCGCGCGCGATCCTCGCCGGAGATCTCCTTCGCCGTCAGCACGATCAGCGGGATCCGGCGGCGCCGCTCGTCCAGGCGCACCTCTTCGATCAGCTCGAAGCCGTCCATCTCGGGCATCATCAGATCGACGATCACCGCGTCGGGCGTGGTCGCCCCGGTGCACAGGAGGTCGAGCGCGGCGCGGCCGTTCTCGGCCGAGATCACGCTCACCCCGGCCTTGCGGAGCATCGCTTCCATCATCTCGCGCGTCGCCGCGTCGTCCTCGACCAGCATCACCCTCGGCGCCCGCTCGATCGGATCGAGGCTCCTCGCGAGCACCCGCTCCAGCGCGCCGCGCTGCACGGGCTTCATGAGGTAATCGACGGCGCCCAGCGCATAGCCGGCGCTCTTCTCCTCCACGACCGAGGCGATGATCACGGGGATCCCCCGGAGCTCGGGGCTCGCCCGCAGGTCCGCGAGCACCTTCCACCCGTCGGTCCCCGGCATGAGCAGATCGAGCATGATCGCGTCCGGGCGCAGCTCGCGCGCGAGCCTGAGGCCCTCCTCGCCGCCGGCCGCCAGCGCGGCCCGGTGGCCGAGCGACACGAGGTGCTTGGCCAGGACCTCGAGCCCCGCCGGATCGTCGTCGATCACCAGCACGACCCGCTGCCCGGCCCGCGTGTCCGCCGCCGCGGAGCGCGCCGCAGGGCGCGCCGCCTCGCTCGCGCTCGGCGTCGCCGGGGCGGCCGCCTCGCCCTCCGCGCGCAGCGGGAGCCGCACGGTGAACGTCGACCCCTTGCCGGCCTCGCTCCGCACCTCCACGGTGCCGCCCATCATCTCGGCGAACCGCCTCGTGAGCACCAGCCCGAGCCCCGTCCCCCCGTAGCGCCGCGTCATGGTCGCGTCCGCCTGCACGAAGGACTGGAACAGCCGGCCCTGCTGCTCCGGCGTCATGCCGATGCCCTCGTCCTCCACGGCGACGCGCACCTCCTCGCGGCCCGCGACCCCCTCCACGGCGGCGCGCACGCGGACCGCGCCGCCCTTCGTGAACTTCGCGGCGTTGCTGAGCAGGTTATAGAGGATCTGGCGCACCCGCATCGCGTCGGCGCGCATGAGCAGCGGCCCGTCGGGCCGATCGACGGCGAGCGTGTTCCCCTGCCTGTCGATCATCGGCCGGACGCCCGCGGCGACCTCGTCGATCACCGCCCCGAGGTCGATCTCCTCCAGGTGGAGCTCCATCTTGCTCGCCTCGATCTTCGAGAGATCCAGGACGTCGTTGATGAGCCCGAGCAGGTGGCTGCCGGCCTTCTGGATCTTCTTCAGATCGGCCGCGAGCGGCGCATTGCCCGCCGCCTCGGCGTCCTCCTGGAGCATCTCGCTGTATCCGAGGATCGCGTTCAGCGGCGTCCGGAGCTCATGGCTCATGTTGGCGACGAACTGGCTCTTCGCGCGGCTCGCGGCCTCCGCGGCGCGGGCCATCGACTCGGCCTGCCACATCGCCACGGAGATCTGCCGGTTCGCCTCCTCCGCGCGCTCCTTGGCCTGCCCCAGCGCCTCCTCGGTCCGCTTGTGACCTGCCACCTCCTCCTGGAGCTCCTCGTTCTGCCGGTCCAGCTCCTCCTCGGCGAGCGCCCGGCTCTCCCACGAGAGGACCAGCCACCACGCGCCCACGCCGATCAGCACCGCCACTGCCGCGTACAGCTTGACGAGCGCCGACCGCACCTCCGCCTGCGCCTGGGCCGGCACGCCGCCCGTCGCATAGAACAGCCAGAACAGCGCCGCCACGATCCCGCTCATCACCGCGAACACGCAAAGGAAGCGCAGGAGCCTCGTCCCGAGGCGCGCGGAGAGCTTCTGATCGACGAAGCTCCTCCAGCCCCCCGCGCGCCGCGGCGCGACCGGCGCCTTGCACGCGTCGTGGCAGCGCGAGTCCAGCGTGCAGCAGAGCGAGCAGATCGCCCCGTCGTACACCGGGCAGTGGGCCATGTCCTGCGGCTCGTAGTCGTGCTCGCAGATGCAGCAGCCCACCGATCCGTCGGCCTTCCCGTCGGAGAAATGGAGGTTCGGGCGCGCGATGTAATACTTGCCCTTCGTGATCCACGCGAGCAGCGGCGAGAGCGCGAACGCGAGCCCGAGCGCGATGAACGCCGAGAACGCCTGCGCCGCCGCGCCGAGCGCGCCCGTGTAGCACACGATCGACGCCGCCGAGCCCGCGATCATCGATCCGAACCCGACCGGGTTGATATGGTGGAGGTGCGCGCGCCTGAACTCGATATAGGGCGGGCTCAGGCCGAGCGGCTTGTTCACCACGAGGTCGGCCACGATGGCGCCGATCCACGCGATCGCGACGTTCGAATAGAGCGCGAGCACCTTGTCCAGGGTGTGGAAGATGCCGAACATCATGAGCACGAGCGCGATCACCACGTTGAACACCAGCCACACCACGCGGCCGGGGTGGCTGTGGGTCACGCGCGAGAAGAAATTGGACCAGGCGAGCGAGCCCGCGTAGGCGTTCGTCACGTTGATCTTGAGCTGCGAGACCACCACGAAGAGCATCGCCGCGAAGAGCACGACCGCGCGGCTCGAGAACACATGCTCGTAGCCCGTGATGTACATCACGATCGGCTCCAGTGCCTTCTCGAAGCTCGTCCCGTCGAGGGCCGCGTGGGACGCGAGGAACGCGCCCGCGAGCTGCTTGGCCCCCCCGAGCACGATCCAGCCCGGACCGGCGGCGATCAGCGCGAGCCACCAGGTCCAGCGGTTCGAGCGGGTCTTCTCGGGCATGAACCGGAGGTAATCGACCTGCTCCCCGATCTGCACGACCAGCGAGAACGACACCGTCGCCGCCGCCCCGAACAGGATCGGATCGAAGCCGCTCCCGGACGGCGACCTGCCCGCGAACTCCGTCCAGCCCTGGAGCGCGCCCGGCTCCCGCAGCACCATGACGAGCGGCAGCACCATGAGCACGATCCATATCGGCTGCGTCCACAGCTGGAAGCGGTTGATCATGGTCACGCCGAACATCACGAGCGGCAGGATCACGATCGAGCAGACCAGATAGGCCGGGACCAGCGGGAGCCCGAAGTAGAGCTCCAGCGCCTGGGCCATGATCGACGCCTCCAGCGCGAAGAAGATGAACGTGAACGAGGCATAGATGACCGACGTGACCGTGGAGCCGATGTACCCGAAGCCGGCCCCCCGCGTCAGGAGATCCATGTCCAGGTTGTACCGGGCCGAGTAATAGGTGATCGGCACGCCCGTCGCGAAGATGATCAGGCCGCACACGACGATGGCCCAGAGCGAGTTCTGGAACCCGTACCCGATCACCAGCGCGCCGCCGATCGCCTCCAGCGCCAGGAAGGAGATCCCCCCGAGCGCCGTGTTCGCGAGCAGCAGCGAGGACCATTTCCGGAACGACTTCGGCGCATACCGGAGCGAGTAATCCTCGATCGTCTCCGTGGCGACCCAGCGGTTGTACTCGCGCCGCTGCCTCACGATCTTGTGGGCTGGAAGGACGGACATGGCTCTCCCCTCGTGGCATTGCGTCCTGGCTCTGGATCGGGCGCGCCTACCGGCCGCGCGCGTCGCGGTCCCGGTGGTCCTGGAGCATGGCCAGATAACCGCGCTCCCGCCGGCGGTGCCGGTGGAGCTCCAGCGCGGCGCGGACCCGCGCCCGGAGCAGCACCATGTGGAACGGCTTCGCGACGTAGTCCTCCGCGCCGTGCTCGATGCACGCGGCGATGCGCGGCGCCTCGTCCGACGCCGAGAGCATGATGATCGGGGCCAGCCCGAGGCGCCCCTCGCGCCCGAGCGCGATGAGGACATCGAGGCCGTCCATGTCCGGCATGATCAGATCGAGCAGGACCAGATCGTGATCGCCCCGGAGGATCGCCTCCAGCGCGGCGGCTCCGGACGCCGCCTCCTCGATCTCGTGGCCCTGCTGCTCGAGCCAGGTGCGGAGCAGGTCGCGGGCCACCGGGTTATCGTCGGCGATCAGGATCCGGCCGCCGGGCGCCTCGACCCGCGGCGCGGCCGGAGGCGCGGAGCGGCTGGACCTCCGCCCGGGGGGCGGGCCGAGCCAGCGCGACCTCGGATCGTTATCGAGCGCCCGCTCCTCGAGCAGCAGCTTGAGCGTCGCCCCGGCCGCCTGGATCCGGCAGAGCACCGGGATCGCCTCGAACCACCGATCCCGCTCGCAGGCGGCGATCAGCGCCGCGCAGGCCTCGTGCAGGCGCGCGGCGGACTCCAGGCACGCGGACGCCACCCCCTGCACCGCAGCGCGGACCGCCTCGTCGTCGAGCCGCTCGAGCGCCTCGTGGCTGAGCCCCTCGTTCACCAGGGCCAGCATCCCGCGGCCGATGGGCACCAGCGCGCGCAGGGCGCGCGCCGCGTCGGGCGACGCGCCCGGCGGGGCGCTCTCGACGAGGTGCTCGCTGTAGCCGAGGACGCCGGTCAGCGACGTCCGCAGCTCGTGCCGGAGGTGCGCGAGCCCGCGCTCGCGCGCGGCCGCCCCGTCGCGCGGCGCGCTCACGATCCCTCCCGGCCGATCAGGATCCGGATCTTGTCGAGCAGGCGGCCCATCTCGACCGGCTTGACGTCGTAATCGTCGCCGCCCGCCTCGATGGCCTGCCGGCGGTCCCCGCTCATCGCGTGCGCGGTCAGCACCAGGATCGGGATGCCGCGCGTGCTCGGGTCCGCCTTGAGCCGCCGCGTCACCTCGAGCCCGTCGATATCGGGCAGGCTCACGTCCATGAGGATGAGCCCCGGCGCCCCGGACCGCGCCGCGCGCAGCCCCGACTCCCCGTCGGGCGCGACGAGCACCTCGTACCCGACCCGCTTGAGGCGGCGGGAGAGCATGTCGCAGTTCATCTCGTTGTCCTCGACGATCAAGATGGTCGGAGCGCTCACGGGTCCCTCCTCGGCGCCGCGCCGGCGCTCACCCTGGGCAGCGCGTACTGGAGCGCCGCGTGCAGGCTCTGGAACGAGAGCAGGTCCCCGAGGCCCTCGCCGAGCGCCGCGAGCTCCGCCGCGATCGCGCCGGAGAGCCCGGAGAGCAGGCACCGCGCGCCGAGCAGCCCCACTGCCCGGCCGATGCGCAGCAGATGCGCGACCGTCTCCCCGTCCGCCCCGCGCAGCCCGGTGAGGTCCAGGACCGCGAACGCGCTGCCCGAGCCGTGCATTGCGTCGAGCAGGCGCTCCATCACGTCCGCGGCCCGCGCGCGGTCGAGCTGCCCGATGAGGGGCAGCACGAGGACGCTCTCCCAGACCCGGATGATGGGCGCCCCGAGCGCGCGGATGGTCTCCTCCTGCGCGCGCGCCCGATCGATCTGCTCGATCAGCGCCGCCGTCCGCTCCGCCACCCTCTGCTCGAGCTCCGCGTTGGCCTCCTCGAGCCGCTCCTTGGACGTCTTGAGCTCCTGGAATGAGGCGAGCTTCGAATACGCGTCCGACATGGACGCATTCAGAGCCTTCCAGAACACCTGCTGCTGCTGGAACTCCCGCTGCATCCTGCGGAGCTCCCACATCGCCGAGGAGAGCTCCGGCCCCGCGAGCACCGCGTCCTCGGGCAGCTCTTCAAGGTTGAAGAAATCCTGCGCGGTGATCCGCGTCGAGTCGATCACGTCCAGGCCCCCCCTGTCTGATCGACGATACAGGAGAGGCATGTCCAGAATCAATACCTGTCCTGAAATTGCGATCCTTCAGCGGCACCGTCGCGCTGGGGGCGTGGATGATCTTCGACGGCTCGTGGATGCGGTATGCCCGCGTGCGGGCGGCTTGTATGGGCGGAATCCACGGCGATCTGCCGAGGTCGGAAGAGGCTCCGCGCCGCGGATCGCCCGGCGCGCGGCGTCGTTCAGCCGTCCCGACCTGCCCGCCCAGCGGCAGGTCGAGCACATCGGCGCTCCGGCGCGCTGATCGCGGAGGTCGCCGCCGGGCCTGTTGGCGGCTGCGGCCGTGAGCTATGGTTTTGTTGGATGAGGAGGCAAAGAGGAGAACGCCTGTCCGCCCGGGCAGCGGGCTCATCTGCGGCGCGCGTTCGAGCTCCAGCGAAAGCCGCGCGCGCGCCGTGGAGACCGTGAGCCGTGGCCGCGCGAGAGCCGGAGAATGCGCCTGGTGGGCCGAGGCTGTCGGAGCTCCTGCGGCGCTTGCAGCCCGAGATCCTGACGGAATGGGAGCAGGCCGTCCGGCAGCTCCCCATCGCCCGCGACCTCGCGCGGCTGGCCTTGATCGACCATATCCCCCCGATCCTGGACCCCGAGGGGCGTATCGTCGGGGGCGTCGCGACGTTGATCGATATCACGGACCGGAAGCGCGCCGAGGAGGAGCGCGAGCGGCTCCTCGCCGAGCTGAACGTGGCCGTCTAGGCGCGGGAGCGGCTCCTGGCCATCGTGTCGCACGACCTCAGGAGCCCTCTCTCCGCCATCGTGATGGCCGCGGACGTGCTGCTCCGAGGCGCGGTCTCCGGCGAGGCGCTCTCGCGGCTCCAGCGGCACGCCGACATCATCGCGCGCAACGCGCAGCAGATGACGCGGATGATCGATGACCTCCTGGATATCTCGAGCATCGAGGCGGGACGCCTCTCCGTGACGCGAGCGCCCGAGGCGCCGCCCCAGCTCGTGCTCGACGCCGTGGCCAGGAGCGACGCGCCGGCGCGCGAGAGGGGGCTGTCGCTCCGGAGCGAGCTCGCGGGCGAGCTCCCGCGGGTGAGCTGCGACCGCGACCGGGTGGCGCAGATCTTCGCCAATCTCCTCGATAATGCGATCCGTGTCACCGGCCCCGGCGGATCGATCGTCGTCCGGGCAGAGGCGCGGAGCGGCGAAGTGCTCTTCTCGGTCTCGGATACGGGCCCGGGGATCGCCGCGGAGGAAATGGCGCACCTCTTCGAGCCGTACCGGCGCGGCGCGAGGCCCGGCTACAGGGGAGCCGGCCTCGGGCTGGCCATCGTCCAGGGCCTGGTGGCCGCGCACGGCGGCAAGGTCTGGGTCGAGAGCGAGGCCGGCAAGGGGAGCACGTTCTTCTTCACCCTCCCGGCGGAAGGCGGCGCCGGGCACGGCTCCGAGGCCGCCGCGGCGTAGGCCGGCGGCGGCCGGCCCTCAGCCGGGGCCGCGCATGCAGCGGCGGATCGCCTCGCGGAGGTCCCGCACGGTCTCCACGCGGGAGAGGTCCGCGCCGCGCGACGCGATCGACGCCGCGGCGGCGGGCTGGATGCCGCTCACGATCACCCGCGCGCCGACGAGCGTCAGGGCCTGGACGAGCCGCAGCAGGTGGTCGGCGGTGGAGGCGTCGACGCCGCCGGCGCCGGTGAGGTCGATGATGACCCGCGAGGCGCCCCGCTGGACGACGGCATCGAGCAGCGCCTCGGTCGCCTGCGCCGCCCGCGCCGCGCCGACCTCGCCCACGACCGGCAGCGCGAGCACGCCGTCCCAGACCTCGATGATCGGCAGCGAGAGATCGCGGATCGCGGCGCGCTGGGCCTCGATCACGTCGAGCTGCTCCTGCAGGGCGCGCTCCGCGCGGATGCGCTCCGACACGTCGAGCGACAGCCCGAGCATCTCGCGCACCACCCCGTCCTCGCCCCGCAGCGGGATGTACCGCGTCTGCCACGCCGTCTGGCCCACCTCGATCGTATCCGTGGACATGTCGCCGGACAGCGCGCGGCGGATGGCGGCGGGGATCGCGGGCACGTCGCGGTAGACCTCGTACGCGCTCAGCCCGACCACCTGCCCCGGCGCGAGCCCCAGCGCGCGCAGGCCGAGGCCGTCGGAGAGCGTGAACGTGCCGCCGGGGTCGACCGCGAAGAGGACGGCGGGCACGTTGTCGAGCAGCGCGCGGAGGAGCTGCTGGCTGCGCGCGAGCTCCATCTCGGTGCGACGCCGCTCGTCGTCGCGCTGCTTCCAATGGGTGATGTCCATGACGAGCGCGTGGATCGCGTCGCCGCGCGGCGAGCGCTTCGCGTGGATCCGGAGCCAGCGCGGCGCGCCGTCGCCCCGCGCTGCCCGCGCGGAGAAGGACCGCTCGGCGCCTCCCTCCACGACCGCCTCGATCGCCGCCGCGACCTCGGCCCGCTCGGGCTCGTCGAAGAGCTCCGGTATCGAGCGCGTCGCGAGCTCCTCCGCCGAGCATTCGAGCGCCTCGAGCAGCGCGGCGTTCGCGCGCTCGATGCGCCCGCTCCCCGTTGCGACGAGCGCCATGAGCGGGCACCCCTCGAAGAAGTCGTCGGCGTCGTCGCGGCCCTGCGAAAGCATCGTCTCTCAAGAACCACGCGTGCGCCCGCAACGCAAGACGTCTCCTGGTCTGGCCGCGGCTGCCGCGCGGGCCGGAGGGTCGCGATCGGCTCGACGATCGTGGCGCCCCGGGCGGAAGAGCAGCAGCGCTTCGACCGGAGGTTCGGGGTGCGCCGGGGGAGAGGGTTCTGGGGCTGGAGCGGGGAGCGGGCAGGGGGAGCGCGCGGCGGGGCGTCAGGGGCGCGCGCCGCGGGGCGCGGCGAGGGGCGGGGCTACTTGACCTCGACCTCGATGGCGATCTTCTCGACGAAGGGCTTGCACTCGGTCTTCGTGCAGACCGCGCTCTTGAGCTCGCCGGTGATGGTCTTCTTGCCCGCGGAGTCGGCGGTGAAGGCGACCTCGAACTTGACGCCGTGCTCATCGAGCTTCGCGGCGTCCTTCGCGGTCAGCTTCTCCTTCTCGAGCTTCACGCCCTCGGGCGCCGTCAGCGTCAGCTTCGAGGGGTAGTCCTTGTTGAAGTGGAAATCGCCCTTGGGCGCCACGGAGATGCTCGCCACCGCCTTCGCGCTCGCCTTCGCGCGGGGGCTCTCGATCTTGACCTCGTACTGATCCGAAGCGGTCGCGGTCCCGGTGATGGCGGCAAAGAAGAGAGCGGCGATGGTCAGGGTCTTCTTCATGGCGTCCTCGTCGTGCTGTGGTGCCTCCCGGTAAAGCACGCGGCGTACCAGCCCGCGCGCCCCCCCCTGGTCGGCAGGGCAATGCTCCGACGGAGTCCTGGGCCGGGTCTTCATTTCCCGGGAAAATCGGAGCGCGGACCCCCTGCGAGGGCGCCGGTCCGGAGGGATCGAGGGCAGGTCTGTCACCTGGTGTGGCGTGGATCCAGGTGGATCAGCGCACCGGTTCCGGGACGCCGCCGCCGTGGAGCGGAGACGGGAGCGGTCGCGGTTGACAAAAGCGAAGCGCCCGGGAGCGGGGCTCCCGGGCGCTTCACGTCAGGCCGGATCGGGGTTCAGCGCTTCAGGGGTGCTGACCCACGAGGCTCACGCCGGAGTAGGCGGAGTAGCCCTTGATGCGCACGTACCAGGTGCCGGAGGACGGGTTCGTGAAGGAGCAGGTCTCGTTGTTGCCGGAGAGGTACGGCCGGCAGTTGTAGCTCGAGTCGGTCGGGCTCGAGCCGTACTTGACGTACATGTCCGCGTCGCCGGAGCCGCCGCTCATCTGGAAGCTCAGCGAGGCCTTGCCGGACGGGACGGAGAGCGTCCAGACCTGCGACGAGCCGGTCGCGCCGGAGATGTTGGTCACGGGGACGCCGTTCGTGAGGACGTTGCCGCCGCCGCCGCCGCCCGAGGAGTAGGTGCCCGTCAGCGTGACGCCGGAGTAGGTCGAGTAGGCGTTCAGCATGACGTAGTAGGTGCCCGCGGCCGGGTTCGTGACCGTGCAGGTCTCCGCGTTGCCGCTGGCGTAGGGCCGGCAGGTGTAGGTCGTGAGGGACGGGACCGCGCCGAAGTTCGTGTACAGGTCGACGTCGCCCGTGCCGCCGCTCGTGGTGAAGGTCAGCGTCGTCTGGCCCGAGGGGACGACGAGGCTGTAGAACTTCTGGCTGCCGGTCGAGCCGCCGATGCCCGTGACGGCGACGCCGTTCGAGAGGGGCGTGACGCTGGGGGGCGGCGCGGCGACGCCGACGCCGACCGCGTTCCAGGCGGCCGTGACGGAGGCCACCTCGGCCGCGGTATAGCCGAGCTCGGTCGCGGCCGTCTCGGTCGCGGTCTTCGCGGCGGCGAAGTTGCTCGAGGCGCCCAGCTTGTCGCGGTTGGCACGATAGAAGATCTGCGCGGCCTTGTTGATGCCGATGCCCGTCACGTTGACGGAGCTCTTGCCCTGCGGGTGCGTGCCGCCCTGGGAGAGGAGATAGAAGGCCAGGTTGGAGATGCCCGAGCTGTAGTGGACATCGACGCTGCCGGCGCTGGAGGTCCAGAAGTCGAGCGACGACCCGTCGGCCGTGGGGTTGCTCATGGACCGGAGGAAGGGCGCAAGGACGTCCTCGCCCACCAACCAGGTGTCGGAGCTGGGCGAGCCGAGCGTGGTCGCGCTCGCGTTGCCGCCGTCCCTGTACAGCTCGCAGACGTTGCCGAAGATGTCGGACATCGACTCGTTGAGGCCGCCCGACTCGCCCGAGTAGGTGAGGTTCGACTCGTACTCGGTGACGGCGTGGGTCAGCTCGTGGGCCGTCACGTCCATGGAGAGGGCGAGGTTGCCGCAGCCCTGGCTGGCGCTGCCGTCGCCGTAGACCATCTGCGTGCTGTTCCAGAAAGCGTTGCAGTAGTTGGTGCTGTAGTGCACCGAGCTCTTCATCTGCGCGCCGGCGTTGTTGTACGAGTCGCGGGCGAACAGGTTCTTGTAGCAGTCGTACGTCCAGCCGAGCAGGTCGTAGTTGCCGTTGACGGTGGCGTCGCTGGTCGCCGCGCCGCCCTCGCTCCGCTTGAGCGTGCCGGGGAGGCTCGTGCCGTTGTTCGCGCTGTAGAGCGCGCGGTTCTTCGCGCTGTGGATGTGCGCCATGCGGTCCACGATCGAGCCGTCGACGGCGTTCACGAGCACGGTGTCGTGGACCGGGGTCTGGTCGGCGAGCACGCCGGTGACCTCGACCATGTAGACGAGATCCATGCGGCCCTCGCCGTGCCGGTAGGCGAGCGGCGCGGACTGGCCGACCGCGAGGTCGGAGACGGTCTCGGCCGAGGCCGCGCGGGCGAGCTCGACCGCCTCGAAGGTCTGGATCTCGGGCTCCACGGCGATGTCGAGGTCGTCGCGGGCCTGGCCGTTCGCGCCGTACACGAAGCCGTCGCGCACGTGGATCATGATCTCGCCGCCGAGCACGTCGAGGCCGTTCTTGATCTGGCGGTAGCGGAAGTGCTGATCACCGATGTCGTCGGTGTAGGCCCTCTGGAGGACGAGGTCCGCGGCGTTCGCGCGGAACACGGGCGCGATGGCCTCGAGCGCGGCGCTCATGTCCACGTCGCGCGCGTCGTCCTGGATGTCCACGAAGGCGAGCGTGCCGCCCAGGAAGGTCGGAATGCCGGCCCGATCGACGTCGATGACCCGGGCGCTCGGGAGCGCGCTCAGGTACGCCTGGATGTCGGTCCCGTCCCGGTCGCGGAGCTCGCTCACCGTGTCGTCCGTGCCCGTGCAGGCCGCGGCCGCGATGACCATGCCGATTGCGCCGAACCCTCGAATCAACTTGTGGCTGATCAATGTCGTGCTCCTTCGTCGCTCGTGTAGTGGGAATGAAACTTTCCACCGGTCCGCACCGCTCGACTGCCGTGGAGGCGTCGCGGCTGTCCCCCCCGGGAAAACTGGAGCGGAACCGGAACTCAAGAAGCTCGTCGAGCGCGATCACCGGCACACGCCCTGAGTCATCGACTCGGCAGCTCGGCGCTCCGCGCTTCGTGCGACATTTCGGGTATCAAGACCACACGGACCCGTCAAGCGTAATCGAGGGGCTGTCCATGAATGGCTGAAAATAGTCGGCCGGAGACTTGTAATTTGCACGCTGGCTGAAATGACGTGTCTTTCCCCCACCTTGCGATATTGCAGCGCTGCAATTTGCCACCTCGCGGAGAGGCGGGCGAGCCGGCGTGAACGGTGATGTCGCGCGCGCCACGTCCGGCGCGCGCCGCGTCCGGTGCGCGTCCGGCTACTCGAGCAGCGCGCGCGCCTCGATGCGGGCGGCGAGGAGCGCGGCGGAGGCGACGGCGCGCGCCACCTCCGGCGCGCGCGTGGGGAGGCCGCCGAAGTAGCGGAGGCCGGCGCGGAGGAACGCGGGCTCGTCCTCGAGGAAGCGCTCGATCGCGGCGCGGCCGGGGCCATAGAAGCGGCGCATGACGTGGTCGCGGATGCGGAGGTCGCGGCCGAGGCGGGCGCGGCGCACGCGCTCGCCCCAGTCGTGGAAGCGGAGGTCGCCCTCCGCGAGGCGCTCGGCGAGGTAGCCGCCGGCGAGCTCGCCGTACGCGATCGCCTGGGCGATGCCCTCGCCGAGCATCGGATCGATGCCGGCCGCCTCGCCCGCGAGCAGCGCGCGCGGGCGGGAGATCGGGAGGCCGGGCTCGAGGCCGCGCTCGGCGAAGCGCTTGATGCGGTAGCGGCCCAGGTCGAGGCCCATCTCGGCCATGCGCGTGCGGAGCAGGGTCTCGGGATCTACCGGCGCGCCGGCGCCGCCGAGCGCGTCGGGGTGGAGGACGTACGCGCCTCGGCAGACGAGCTCTCGGCCGTCCACGAGCGTGGGGAAGTCCCACGCGTAGCCGGCGGAGGAGCGGTCGCGCATGTCGAAGTGGAGGATGTCGCGGGGGCCGTCGGCGGGGGTGGGCTCGGTGTCGACCTCGACGACCTGCGCGCGGACGCGGCCGAAGGGCAGGCCCATGGCGCGGCGGATGACGCTGCCCACGCCGTCGGCGCCGACCACGGCGCGCGCGCGGAACGGGCCCGCGGAGGTCTCGACCGTGACGCCGCCCTCGGCCCACGCGACGCGCGCGGCGCGGGCGCCCTCGATCACGCGGACGCCGCGGCGCCGCGCCGCGAGCGCGAGCGCGTGGTCGAGCTCGATGCGCCGGACGACGCGGCCGGCGGCCTCCTCGCGGACGAGCACGCGGCGGCGCGTGATGGAGAGGGCGGCCGAGAGGCCGTGGATGGGGACCGCGGGCACGTCGACGCGCGCGCCGAGCGCGAGGAGGACGCGGTCCGCGCGCGCGCCGATCGCGCCGGCGCAGTACTTGTCGCGCGGGTAGCGCTCCTTCTCGAGCACGGCGAGGCGATCGGTCAGATCGGGGCGGCGGCGCGCGATCGAGAGCGCGGTGGAGATCCCCGCCGGGCCGCCGCCCACGATGACGATCTCGAGGGGCGCCACGCGGACCGATCCTAGAGCATCGGGGAGGGTGCGTCGACGGCGCGGGGCGCGCCCGGCCGCCGGCGAGAGGTGATAGCGTAGCCCCACCGATGTCGGACTCCTCGGGATACCTCCCCATGGGAGGGCGCGCCGCGCCGCACCGCCCGGGCATGGTGGTCGGCGGCAAGTTCGTCCTCCTCCGCGTCATCGCCGAGGGCGCGATGGGCGCGGTCTACGAGGCGAAGGACACGCTGATCCAGCGCCACGTCGCCATCAAGCTGCTCCACCCCGAATTCAACCGGAACCCGGACTTCATCCGCCGCTTCCGCCGCGAGGCCGAGGCCACCGCGAGCGTGCAGCACCCGAACGTGGTCGTCGTGCTCGAGATGGGCCAGCGGCGGGACGGGTCGTTCTACATCGTGCAGGAGCTGCTCACCGGATCGGACCTGCGCGTGCACCTGCACGAGCGGAAGCGCTTCCGCGTCGAGGAGGCGCTCGAGATCATGATCCCGGTGATGGGCGCGCTCGCCGCGGCCCACCACGTCGGCATCGTCCACCGCGACGTGAAGCCCGACAATATCGTGCTGGCGCGCGGCCCCACGGGGGAGATCGTCCCCAAGCTCATCGATTTCGGGGTGGCGCGCGTCCACTCGCCGCAGGGCTCCCTCAAGGCCACGCAGGTCGGCACGCTGCTCGGGACGCTCTCGTACATGTCCCCGGAGCAGGTGAAGGCGCAGCACCCGCTCGACGGGCGCACGGACGTGTGGGCCGTGGGCGTGGTGCTCTACGAGCTGCTCTCCGGCGTCTGCCCCTACGCCGGGCCCTCCGAGCAGGCGGTGATCCTGAAGATCGTGACGGAGCCGCCGCCGCGCATCGAGGAGGTGATGGAGGGCGTGCCGGACCGGCTCGCGGCCGCGATGCGCCGCGCGCTCGAGCCCGATCAGGCGCTGCGTTACCCGACGATGGCGGCCTTCCGCGACGATCTCCTCGAGCTCCTGGGCGGGGCGCGCCGGCTGCTCTCCGCGCCGCTCTCGACGGCGGCGCCGCCCGCGCTGGAGGCGACGGCGCCGCTGCCGCCGGTGATCGCCGCGCCGCCGCCGCGCGCCCCGGCATCGACGCCGCCCTCGGTCCCATCGCCGCGGGGCGGGATCCCGGGCGTGAGCCCCGGCCCGCCGTCGCTCGCGGCCGTGGCCACGCCGCTGCCGGCGCCGCCGTCGCCGGCCTCCGTGGCCGCGGCCGCGGCGCAGCGGGCGAGGGGCTCGTCGCGGCCCACGCCGCCGCCCGCGCGCGCGCCGCTCCGCGACCTGTCGCAGGACCCGGCCTCGCGCCCGTGGGAGCCGTCGCGCCGCGACGTCGGGGAGCAGTGGCTCGATCCGGACGATCTCGTCGCGATCGACGACGGCCCGCCCTCGCGGGACGAGCGCTCGGCCGCGCGGCAGCGGCAGCTCGTCGCCTCCAGGGACGAGATGGACTGGGACTACGACCGGACCACGCAGATGCCGCGGGCGCCGGGGTTCGGGGCGCCGCGCGGCGCGCCCGGGCGCGAGCCCCACCTGGACGCGGACGCGGCGGAGCACGCCCTCTCGGTCAACAAGCTGCGCGAGGCGATCGCGCTCGCGGCGCGGGCGCTCGCCGCGCGGCTCCCGGCGCCGGATGTCACGGGCCGCATGCTGCTCGTCCAGGCGATCGCGCACCGCTGGCTCGGCGATTACGCGGCCGCGGAGCGCTGCGCGCGCGAGGCCACGCGGCGGCTCGAGCGGGGGGCGGGGGCCTGGTACGCGGCGCTCGGGTACCTCGTCATCGCGAGCGGCTGCCTCGGCAAGGGCAAGCCGCTGCTCGACTGCTACGAGGAGGTCCGGCAGCTCGAGGTCACCGAGGACCGGAGGAGCCAGCACGTGATCCTCCTCTGCCGGCTCTCGATCTTCCTCCTCCGTGTCGGCCTGCCGAACGTCGCGCACGAGGTCGCGCGGGCCGCCGAGGACCTCTCGGGCGACGACGACGCGGGCGACTCGATCGTGCGCGCCTGGCTCGACGCGGCGCGGGCCGAGGTCGCGATGCACCGCGGCGACCTCACGACGTACCTCCGCCGGATCGAGTCGGCCGTGGAGAGCTTCACGGTGCGCGGCGACGTGCGGAACGCGTGCATGCAGCGGGCGAACATCGGCAACGCGTACATGCAGCTCGGCGCGTACCGGCGCGCCGTCTCCTTGCTCGAGGAGGCGCTCCGCGTCGCCGAGCCGATGGAGCTCGATCTCATCGCGGGCGTGAAGGTGAACCTCGGCTTCGCGCTCGCGCAGCTCGGCCAGCTCGATCGCGGCATCGAGGTCGAGGAGGCCGCGCTCGCCGACTGCGCGCGGCAGAGCTCGAAGCGCTTCGAGGGCTGCTCGCGCATCTACCTCGCCACGATGCGCCTCTGGCGCGGCGAGGCCCAGCAGGCCGGCGCGATCGCCCGGCAGGCGCTCGCGGGGCTCGAGGACGGGTCGGCGATCCGCGCCTACGCGCTCGGCACGCTCGCGCGCGTGATGCTCGCCGAGCGGCAGCCGGCGCTCGCGCTCCGCCACGCGGAGGAGGCGTTCGAGCTCATGAGCAGCCTCGGCGGCGTGGAGGAGGGCGAGTCGCTGATCCGCGCGGTCTACGCCCTCGCGCTGCAGGCGACCGGCGACGAGGCAGAGGGCCGCCGCCAGATCGCCGAGGCGCGGCGGCGGCTGCTCGAGCGCGCCGACCGGATCCACGATCCGCTCTGGCGCCGGAGCTTCCTCGAGAACGTGGCCGACAACGCCTGGGCGATGGCGCTCGCCGCGGAGTGGCTCGGCTCGGGCCAGCACCCGGGCGCTCCGCCGGAGCGCGCGCCCGCGGCCGCGCCCGCCCGCCCGCGCTGACTGGGAAACCTCGCGAAATTCGCGGGCCGGCGCCCGCCCCGCCGGAGTTATAGTCACGGGGGGAGCGCCGTGTTCACCGTGGAGCGCAGGGTCGGACGCCTCGTCGAGGTGCGCGTGCAGTCCATCAGGACGCGCGCCGACGCCGAGCTGTTCATGAGAGAGGTCATGGCGTGCGTCTCCCGGACCCCGACGCGCTCGATCCTCTGCGCCGACCACCGCTCGGTCCCGATCTACCCGCGGGACGTGGTGAACCAGCTCATTGCCCTGTTCGCGAGCGTCAACCCCCACGTGGATCGCGCGGGCATCCTGATCGCGCCCAGCAACGCGACGTTCTCGATGCAGATAGAGCGGATCCTCCGCGAGGCGCAGAGCCCGCACCGGCGGATGTTCTACGACCCCGACCAGATGGTGGCCTGGCTCGCGGAGATCCTCACCGAGGCCGAGGCGGTGCGGATGCGCACCTTCCTGTCGAAGCAGCGGGGTGGCTGGCCGGGCCGGGGCTGAGCGGCCGCGCCCCGGCGCCGCCGTCACCTCGCCCGCGCGCTCACGATGATACCCGCGAGGATCAGCGCGACGCCGACCCATTGCTGCGCGTCGAGGCGCTCGCCGAGCAGCACGCGCGCCGAGAGCGCGAGCAGGAGGAAGCTCCAGCCGGCGAGCGCGGGGTATGCCGCCGACACGGGGAGCACCCCCAGCGCCTTCGTGAAGCAGAACGCGTTCGCCGCGTGCAGCGCGAGCCCGGCGAGCAGCCACGGCGACCGGACGAGCTCCGGGAGCCCGCCGCCCTCCGCCCCCATGCGCGCGCGCTTCAGCAGCAGGTTCGCGGCGCAGGACGTCATCCCTGCCCCCAGCAGGAGCGCCCAGGCCCGTGAGGCCGACATCGCCGCTTCCTTCACCCCCCCGCCCTCGCCTCGAAGTAATCGGCGATGCGCACCGCGAACGCGACCTGGGACGCGGCGAGCAGCCCCACGAAGGCCCAGTACGCCGCCCTCGAGCGCATCACGCGCGGGAGCGCGGGCGCCGGCGGCACGAGCGCCAGCAGCGGGATCACGAGCGCCTTCGCGAACCGCATCGCCGCCCACGCCTCCCATTGATTGAGCGCCAGGAGCAGCCCCAGCATCGGCACGGTCATCGCGAGCATCTCGAGATCTCGCCTCCGCGCGAGCCTCCACGTCATCCATGCGGTCCCCGCGAGCAGCCCCGCGAGCAGCCCGCCCTTCACGAGCCCTCGCGCCCCGCCCGCCGCCAGCGTCCCGAGCACGCCGTCGAGGACCGGCAGCCCCGACCACGACTGCAAGTTCTTGTTGAGATCGATATGGATGATCCAGAGCGGCCCCGCCCCGCCCGCGGCGACGAGCAGCCAGAACCCCGCGAGCGGCGTGCCCGCCAGGGCGGCGCGCCCCGCCGGCATCCCCCGCCGCCACGCGGCGAGCGCCATCAGCGCCGCGAACGGCCAGAGCACCTTGTGCACGAGCAGCATCACCGCGAGCGCGACCGGCAGCTTGACGAGGTCCCGCCGGAGCAGGCAGAGCGCGCCCCACGCGAGCGCGAGGTGCACGAGCGAGTCGCTCTGCGGAAACGCCGCATACATCACCCCCACGAACGGGAACAGCCCGTAGAGCGCCGCCGCCCACCGCGCCGCCTCCGGCCGCACGCGCTCCGCGATCCTCAGCACGAGGTAGACCGACCCGCACCACGCCCCGAGGCTCACCGCCTGCATGAGCGCCGCGTCCCCGACGAGCCCGAACGTGAGCCCCCGCGCAAGCCAGATCAGGAACGCATACCCCGGCAGGTGGTTGTCCGCGCGCCAGAACGCCCGGCTCTGGGTCGAGTAATCGAGCACGTCGCCCTGGAGCACGGCCAGATCCATCGCCCTGAAGAGCGCGACGAGGCTCAGGAACACGACCGCGCCGATCGACGCGATCTCGACGAAATAGCGCCGGTGCCCGCCCCGCGACCCTTGATCGTCCATCATCCCCCGCACGTCCCCCTCAATCGACGAGGCCCAGCGTCGCGGCCAGCATCACCGCGCCCGCGGCGAGCCCCACGCAGTAGCTCACGCGGTCGCGCAGCGCGAAGAGCACCGGATCGGACGGCATCCCGCCCCGGTGCGCGAGCACCCACATCCGGCTCACCCAGTAGAGCAGGAGCGGGCAGAGCAGCCAGAGCGCCGCCGGCGTGCGATAGAGGGCCACGACCTGCGGCGATCGGATATAGAGCGCCAGGATCGTGACCCCGAGGAAGCCGCTCGACGTCCCGAGCCCGTAGAGCGCGTCCGTGTCGCGCGGCAGGTATCCCCGCCCCGCGACGGCCTCGATCCGCCGGGCCGAGAGGTCCCGCACCTCGGTGAACCGCTTGAGCAGCGCGAGGCTCAGGAAGAAGAACATCGAGAACGTGAGGAGCCACCCCGACGGCGCGATCCCCGTGGCCGCGTTGCCCGCGAGCACGCGGATCGTGTAGAGCCCCGCGAGCAGGTGCACGTCCACGAGCAGCTTCCGCTTGAGGTACGTGGAGTAGGCGACCGTCAGCACGAAATACAGCGCCAGCACGGCGCGGAACGCCCCCGGCAGGAGCAGGCTCGTGGCCGCCCCGCCTGCCAGGCACAGCGCGCACGCCGCGGCCCCTGCGCCGAGCGAGAGGTCCCCCGACGCGAGCGGCCGCGCCCGCTTGGTCGCGTGCCGCCGGTCCGCCGCGAGGTCGAGCAGGTCGTTCATCAAGTACACGCTCGACGCGCACAGGCTGAAGGCCACGAACGCGATCGCCGCGCGCGCCGCGAGCGCGGCGTCGAGCAGCCTGTGCGAGGTCAGGAGCGGCACCAGCACGAGCGCGTTCTTCGACCACTGGTGCACCCGGAGCGCCTTCGCGAGCGCGCGCCACCTCGGCCGCCGCGCGTCGAAGGTGTCGGCCGGCGGCGCGTCCGCCCCCTCCGCCCCATCGTCCGTCCCCGCGCGCTGCCACCCGGCCTGCCCGCCCGCGCAGTGGTAGAACGAGCGCCCCCCGAGCTCCGCCTCGAGCAGCGCGGCCTCGCGCCGCCCGCCCGTCGTGACGACGCGCGTGAAGACGCCGAGGTGCGCCGCGATCGCGCAGGCGATCCGCTCGTCCGCGGCGCTCACGAGCGCGATCTCCCGCCCGAGCCCGCGCTGCTCCCGGCAATAGGCGACGAGCGCCCGGTCGAACGGCAGCGAGTCGACATCGAGCTGCGCGCGCCGGCCCACCTCCCGCGCGAGGACGGCGCGGCCGCGGAGGCGCCACGCGATGCAGGCCAGCGCATAGAGAGGATTCCGCCGGACGAGCGCGAGGGCCGCCTCGAGCGAGACGTCCGTCTTGACCAGCGCGCCGTCCAGGTCCACCGCGAGCGGCGCCGCCCGCGCGCCCGCGGGCGTCGATAGCGTTGAGCCCAGCATGTCCCCCTCGAATGAAATGAATGCCCGGCGTCCGGCCTCGGTGACCGGCCGCCGCAGGTGGTCCTTGCCGAGGCAACGGGTGTGCTCGGCGCCCCCGGGCGACCTGGGGCCGGCAAATGCGCCCGCGCCCCGCTGATATTGCGTCCGCGACGCCCCGCTGTGTCCCCGGAGTCCGAAGCGCGCGGCGCGCTGTACGGGATCTGCGCAATATTGCGATGCGGTCGCTCCTCCCCGGATTGCCATCCCCGTGTCCGTTTCCGTTCCCTGCGCGACGTGATAGCGTACTGCGTCCCGGTCGATCGTTGCTCTTGGAGGCCGCATGAAGAACCTTGCCCTGCTGCTCGCCGCCCTCGCCGCGCTCGCGCCGCTCGCGTGCGCCACTGCCATCACCCGGCCCTTCGACGGCGAGGGAGGGAGCGGCGGCTCGGGGGACGGCGGATCCGGCGCGACGACCACCACCACGAGCACGACCACCAGCACGAGCCAGGCCGTGTGCGGCGACGGTCACATCGACCCGGGGGAGACGTGTGATCCCCCCTCCTCCTGCCCGACGAGCTGCGACGATCTCGACGCCTGCACGACGGACGCGCTCCAGGGCAGCCCCGCCACATGCGACGCCATCTGCACCGCCGCGGCGATCACCGCCTGCGCGCCCGACGGCTGCTGCCCTGACGGCTGCACGCCGGCGACCGACCCCGATTGCACCGGCTGCGGCAATGGCGTCGTCGACCCCGGCGAGCAGTGCGACGACGCGGACCTCGACGACACCGACGATTGCATCTCCAACTGCCAGGCGGCGGCCTGCGGCGACGGCTTCCTGCACGCCGGCGTCGAGCAATGCGACGACGGCAACACCGTGAACGGCGACGGCTGCAGCGCCGGCTGCGCCCTGGGCGTCACGACCTACGGCCCCACGCACACGTTCGTCGGCCTGAGCAGCAACTTCTACGTCACCCAGTTCGGCTGCTCCAACAGCGGCGGCGACCCGGCCGGCGACGCGCTCTGGTTCTGCCAGCACTTCTACAACGCCGCCTGCACCGTGCAGCCGGTCTGGATCGCCACCCAGAACACGGTCAATCCGATGATGCACTCCGGCACCAACTGCAACAACCCGGATCCGACCGGCGTCTCGATCCCCGGCACGAGCTGCATCGGCGGCCCCTGCAAGATCGGCACGTACCAGGGCCCGGTCGGCGGCCTGACGAACCTCGTCTGCGACTGCCCCTGACCCCCCCTCGATCGAAATGCTCTGACCCGGCAAGAGGCCCCGGGGCCGGACGCGTTCGCTCGCCTAGTACGTCTCGATATGGATCCGCCCCGCTCGCCGCATCTCCTCGCGCAGCGCGGCCCAGTCGATATCGTGCGCCGCGGAGATCCCTTCCAGCGCGGCGAGCACGCCCTCTTCCATCCGCTTGTGCCCGCAGATGAAGATGAACGTGTCCTCGTCCCGGAGCAGCCGCGCCACGTCCGCGGCGCGGGCGCACATCCGGTCCTGCACGTACTCCTTCCGCTTCCCCGGCTGCCGCGAGAACGCGAGCTCCACGTCGATGAGCTCCCGCGGGAGCCTCATCAGCGGCCCGAAATAGGGCAGCTCCTCGGGCCGCCGCGCCCCGAAGAAGAGCAGGATCTCCCCGCCCTCCTTGAGCGCCAGCCGGCGCCTCCTCCGCTCGGTCATCGCGCGCATCGGCGCCGCCCCGGTCCCCGTGCAGATCATCATGAGCTTCGCGCCCGGGTGATTGGGCATGAGGAAGCTCGCCCCGTAGGGCCCCGTCACGAGGACCTTTGCCCCGCGCTCCAGATCGCAGAGGTAGTTCGACGCGACCCCGCGCACCGGCCGCCGCTCGTGGTCCTCGGTGATCCGCTTCACGGTCAGCGCGAGGTTGTTGTACCCCGGCCGCTCGCCGTTCCGCGGGCTCGCCACCGAATAGAGCCGGACGTGGTGCGGCCTCCCCTGCGCGTCGACGCCCGGCGGGATGACCCCGATCGATTGCCCCTCGAGCACCGGGTACGCCGTCTTGCCGAAATCGAGCACGATGTGCCGGATATCGACGCCCGCGTCCTCCGCCGAGAGCCGGTGGTTGCCGGCGACCGTCGCGATCGCCGGCCGCGCGGGCGAGTAGAGCCCCACGTACGGGTGCGCGGCCGACCACGGCGGCGGCACCTGCCCCCCCTGCGCCGCGCTCGCCTCCGCCGTGATCCGCGCCACGTCCGCGGGGATGTCCCCCGGCGCCTCGTCCGGCTCCGGCGCCGCGTCCGGCGGCAGCGACTCCCACCGGAGCTGCTCCGCGACGGGGAACGGCCGCGCGACCCGCCTCCAGCTGTCGATCGCCCCTGTCGGGCAGGGCGGGAGGCAGTCGCCGCAGGCGTCGCAGAGATCGAACTCCACGACGTAATTCCGCGCGTCATGCGAGATGGCCTTGGTCGGGCAGATCTCCTGGCACGTGTTGCACCGGATGCAGATCTCCGGGTCGATGAGGTGCTGTCGCGCCAGGGCGGCGGGCTCTCCGGGCATGTTCGCGTCCGCGCTCAGTTGAACCGGACGTACTCGAAGCTCGCCGGCTTGCCGTCGATCCCCCGCGCCGGCGGCGCGATGAAGCTCGCGAGCTTCCCCGGCTCGGCGACGCGCCCCATGAGCGACTGGACGTGCTCGTGGTCCGCCGTCGTCGGCAGCCACTCCGCCGCGTGGTGGGTCCACTTCGCCTCCGACACGACGTGGCCCGCCGGGCTCACCCGCGTCCCCGCGAAGTTGCCGATGGCCCGGTGGAACGCCTTGTGCGGCAGCGTGAGCCGCGTGGAGAACCCGGCCTTCTCGATGACCTTGTTCCACCGGTCCACGCCCGCCTGGCAGTCCACGATGTAATCGTCCCGGAGCCGCTCGTTCAGCGCCAGCAGCGCGTTCACGTGCCTCGTCACGATCTGCTCCCCCACCGGCTCGATGACCGGATACTCGGCGGTGGTGAGCACGTGGTCGTCGTTCACCTGCCCCTCCATGAACCGCCCCTTGAGCCCGGTGCTGAAGAAGGTCGCCGCGTTCGACGAGACCTCCGATCCATAGAGATCCAGCGTGACGCTGAAGTGGAAATTGAGGTACCGCTGGATGGTCGGCAGGTCGATGACCCCGAGCTTCCTGAGCTCGGCCGGATCGTCGGTCCTGTGCTCCTTCATGACCTCGCAGGTGCGCTGGATGATGCGCGCGATGCCGCTCTCGCCCACGAAGAGGTGGTGGGCCTCCTCGGTGAGCATGAACCGGGTGGACCGCGCGAGCGGGTCGAAGCCCGACTCCGCGAGCGCGGCGAGCTGGTACTTGCCGTCCCTGTCCGTGAGGAAGGTGAACATGAAGAAGGAGAGCCAGTCGGGGGTCTTCTCGTTGAAGGCCCCGAGGATCCGCGGCTTGTCCGCGTCCCCCGACCTCCGCTCGAGCAGCGCCTCGCCCTCCTCGCGCCCGTCGCGCCCGAAGTAGGCGTGGAGGAGGTACACCATGGCCCAGAGGTGCCGCCCCTCCTCGACGTTGACCTGATAGAGGTTCCGGAGGTCATAGAGCGACGGGCAGGTGCGCCCGAGGTGCCGCTGCTGCTCGACGCTCGCGGGCTCGGTGTCCCCCTGGGTGACGATGATGCGCCGCAGCGTCGACCTGTACTCGCCCGGGACCTCGTTCCACACGGGCTGTCCCTTGTGCGACCCGAAGCCGATGGTCCGGCCCTGCTCCGCCGGGGTGAGGAAGATGCCCCACCGGTAATCCGGCATCTTGACGTAGTCGAAGTGGGCCCACCCCTTGGGATCGACGCTGACCGCCGTGCGCAGGTAGACGTCGAACGCGGTGCTGCCCTCCGGCCCCATGTCCTTCCACCACTCGAGGTATTTCGGTTGCCAGTGCTCCAGCGCGCGCTGGAGGGTCTTGTTGGTCGCAAGGCCGACGTTGTTGGGGATCTTCTCGTTGTAGTCGATGGACATGGGTCATCTCCGCGCGACGGCCGCCCCGGCGGCGCATCTACCGAGGGCGGCGGGTGCCGGCCCCGCCGGTGAAACGGATGCGCCATAGCAACGGGCGGGCCTGGCCGG
>CAYQYG010000006.1:0-26692 GCA_964421485.1 uncultured Polyangiaceae bacterium
CGCCCCGCCCCGCCGGCCAGGGGCGCCCCCGGCTCGCCGGCCGCGACCGGCCCCGTCGCATTCCTCCGCGCCGATTTCGCTGGAAGGCGCGCCGAGGGCGGCGAGCGCGGCCTCGACGCCGGCGCCGCCTTCCGCCGCCTCTCCTGTGCCCTCTCGCCCCGGAGGTGATCATGTCGCGATCCGAAGAGACCCCCGAGCGCCGCCGCCTCCGCGAGGACGCGCGCGCCTTCTTCCGAGCCAATCGCCCGGCCGACCCCGGCTTCAAGCTCCCCCAGACCTTCCTCGAGGTCGAATCCGAGCCCCAGCTCCGCTATCTGCAGGCCTGGCAGCGCGCCGTCTACGACGCCGGCTTCCTCGGCGTCGAGTGGCCCGAGGCTTACGGCGGCCGCGGCCTGCCCTCCGGCTCCCAGCGCGTCATTGCGGAGGAAATGGTCAGGGCCGGCGTGCCGTTCATGGTCAACCACATCGGCCTCGCCTGGGTCGGCCCCACGCTGCTCGCCGCCGGCACCGAGGACCAGCGGCGCCGCCACCTCCGCCCCATCCTCTCCTGCGAGGAGATCTGGTGCCAGGGCTTCAGCGAGCCCGGCGCCGGCAGCGACCTCGCGAGCCTCCGCACCCGCGCCGAGCGCCGGAGCGACCATTACATCCTCAATGGCCACAAGGTCTGGACCACCCAGGCCCTCTGGGCCGACTGGATGATCCTGCTCGCCCGCACCGACCCCGACGCCCCCCGCTATCACGGCATCAGCTATTTCCTGTTCCCGATGAAATCGAAGGGCGTCGAGATCCGCCCCCTCGTCAAGATGACCGGCGAGGGCGGCTTCAACCAGGTCCTCTTCGACGACGTCGAGGTCCCCGCCTCCTGCCTGCTCGGCGCCGAGGGTGACGGCTGGCGGCTCGCGATCATGACCCTCGCGTTCGAGCGCGGCGCGGCCGAGGGCAGCGCCCTCGGCGGCCCGGTCGGCCTCGGCGGGGGCGTGGAGCGGCTCGTCGCGCTCGCCCGCGCCTCCCGCCGCAATGGCCGCCCCGCCTCCGAGGACCCATACCTCCGCGACCGCATCGCCCAGCTCGCGATCGAGGAGGAGGCCCTCCGCGCCTCTGCCCAGCGCTACAAGGTGCCCGGCCTCACGGAGGACCGCCCCATGGCGCTCCCCTTCATGGCCAAGGTGGCCAGCTGCGAGCACAGCCAGCGCCTCGCCGCCCTCGCGCAGGAGATCGAGGGCCCCGCCGCCCAGTACGCCTTCGGCGCCGAGCACGCCCTCGAGAATGGCCACTGGCAGCGCGCCTACATGAACAGCTTCGGCTTCACGATCGGCGGCGGCACCAGCGAGATCCAGCGCAACATCATCGGCGAGCGCGTCCTCGGCCTCGCCAAGAGCAAGTAGGCGCCCCATGGAACGCATCCCCGACGATCTGGGCTATGGCGAGGAGCAGGCCCTCCTCCGCCGCGAGGCCCGCCGCGCCCTCGACGCCGAGTGCCCCCTCGCCGCGGTCCGGCGCCATGTCGAGGGCCCCGGCGAGGGCGGAGGCGACTACGACGGACCCCTCTGGGCCCGCATCATTGAAATGGGCTGGCCCGGCGTCGCCGTCCCCGAGGCCCACGGCGGCACCGACCTCTCGACCACGAGCCTCGCGACCCTCATGGAAGAAATGGGCCGCGCGCTCCTCCCGTCCCCGCTCCTCGGCGCCCTCTTCGCGGCGCTCGTCCTCCGCGAGGCCGCGTCGGCCGACCAGCAATCCCGCTGGCTCCCCGAGATCGCCGCCGGCCGCCTCAGGGCCGCCGTCGCCGCGCAAGAATTCGACAGCGGCTGGGATCTCTCCGCCATTGCGGCCGTGGCCCGCCGCGAGGGTGGCCGCATCCTCCTCACCGGCGACAAGCCCCTCGTGATCGACGCGCCCGGCGCCGGCCTCCTGATAGGCACCTTCCGCGAGCCCGAGGGCGTGAGCCTCTTCGCTGTGGACCCCTGCGCCGAGGGCGTCCGCGTGACCCCCGACCGCCTCGTCGATTTCACGCGCCGGAGCGCCCATGTCGAGCTCCGGGACGTCGCCGTCACCGACGCCGACCGCCTGGGCCCCCCCGGCGCCGGCCTCGCGGCCCTGGACCGCGTGATGCCGCGCCTGCTCGTCGCCCTCTCCGCCGAGATGGCCGGCGGCGCCGATCGCGTCCTCCAGATCACGGTCGAATACGCCAAGGTCCGCGAGCAATTCGGCCGCCCCATCGGCGCGTTCCAGGCGGTGAAGCACCCCCTGGTGGACGTGATGATCGCCGTGGAGCTGACCCGCTCCCTGGTCTACCGCGCCGCCGCCGCGGTCGACCACGCGCCCTCGCAGGCGCCGAGGCTCTCGAGGATGGCGAAGGCCCTCGCGTCCGATACCTATGCGACCGCGGTGGCGAAGGCGGTGCAGCTCCACGGCGGGATCGGCTTCACCTGGGACTGCGACGTCCAGCTCTTCTTCCGGCGCGCGCAATGGTCGAAGGCGGCCTTCGGCGACGCGGCCTGGCACCGGGCGGCGATCGGGGAGGCGCTCCTCGGGGGATGAACCGTTCCCGTTTCCGCCCCCCGTGTCCGTGTCCGTAGACCGTGACCGTTCCCGTGTCCGTGTCCATTCCCGTGTCCGTGTCCGTTCCCGTGTCCGTGACCGTGACCGTTCCCGTGTCCGGCTCCGTTGCCGCCGGCGCTCCCGTTCCCGTGCTTGTCCTCGCGCCGCTGCCCTCGACAGGCCGGCGTCCGCCCTCTACCCTGGCCGGACGCCGTATCGGCGCCCGCGAGGAGCACCCATGGCCCGAACGTCCCACCCGATCTGGCTCTCCCTCTTCCTCGTCGCGGCCGCGCCTGCGGCCCTCGCCGCGTGCTCGAAGAGCACCTCGTACCCCGCCGAGGGCGCCGTCGCGGTCGCTGACTTCCCGGCGGGCAAGACCGACGCCTGGGTCAACGGCCAGCCCTTCTCGTTCTCGGCGGCCAGGGGGGACGTCGTGCTCGTCGAGGCGTGGCACAGGCAGTGAGGCTCGTGCAAGGCGTCCATTCCCGCCGTGCTGGCGCTGAAGGGACGCTTTGAGGCCCGCGGTCTGCGGGTCGTGAGCGTGACCGAGGTCGACAAGGACGACATGGCCGAGGAGAAGCCGCTGGTCCAGAAGGCCGCGGAAGAGGAGAAGATGACGTATCCCTGCTACCTCGACGAGGACGGCGCCTGGCAGAAGGGCGCCGGCATCGACGGCATCCCGACGTTCCTCGTCGTCAGCCGCGACGGCAAGATCGTGCACAGGGTTCGCGGCAAGCTCGAGGAGGGCAGCGGGCCCTACCAGGCAATGGCCGGCGCCGTCGACGCCGCCCTGGCCGCGAAATGACCCCGCGGCGCTCCGCCATTGCCATTGCGGCGCCGCTCCTCGGGGCCTGCGGCCCGGGCGCGCCGCCGCCCCCCGCGGCTGCCGTCGAGATAGCCCTCCCTCCCTCTCCGCCCGCGCCGCCTGCGCCGCCGGCCTCCTCCGACGAGCCGGAGGCGTGCCCGCCGATGTCACCGCCGCGCCACTGGGAGGGCGAGCCCGTCGCCGAGGTCCCGGTGAGCCCCGACGACCCGCGGCGCGGCCATTTCACGCTCCAGGACGCCACCCGCGGCCTCACCGGCGCCGGCCCGCTCATCGCGCGCATCGCCACCGATCGCGGCGAGCTGCGCTGCGAGCTCTGGCCCGACCGCGCCCCCATCACGGTCGCCAACTTCGTCGGCCTCGCCCGCGGGCTCAGGCCCTGGAAGACGCCCGATCGCGGCTGGCGCGCCGTCCCCGCCTACGACGGCACCACCTTCCACCGCGTCATCCAGGGCTTCATGATCCAGGGCGGCGATCCGAAGGGCAATGGCAGCGGCGAGCCGGGCTACGTCATCCCCGATGAGATCTGGACCGGCGCCCTCCACGACCGCCGCGGCCTCCTCTGCATGGCGAACCGCGGCAGGAACACCAACGGCGTCCAGTTCTTCATCCTCGACGCCCCCACGCCGCACCTCGACGGCGGCTACACCATCTTCGGCCAGTGCGGCCCCGACGAGGTCATCCAGGCCATCGCCGCCGCGCCCGTCGCGGGCCCGGCCAGCGCGCCCGTCGATCCCCCCCGGATCCGCCACGTCCGCATCCAGCGCGCCGAACCCGACGCCCCCTGCGCGCCCTGAGCCGCCCGCGTGACCTACCGAAGCGCCGAGCAGCCCCGCGCCTGTCCCCGTTGCGGGGATCCGCTCGCGCCCTGCGAGGCGGAGCCCGGCATGACGGTCGACCTCTGCTCGTCCTGCAAGGGGCTATGGTGTGACGAGGGCGAGCTCGCCGCGCTGCTCGGCGCCCGCGACGACCACCCGCTGCTCGCCGCCGCGCGCCGCGCCGGCGCGACCTCGCCGCTCCGCTGCCCCGCGTGCGAAGAGGCATTCCTCCGGAGCTGCCCCGTCGGCCCCGACCTCCGCGTCGCGCTCTGCCCCACCTGCCAGGGCGAATGGATCGACGGCGGCGAGCTCCCGAAGCTCAGGGCCCACCTCGTCGCCCACGCGCCCCCGCGCCCCAGGACCGGGCCGCCCCCGCCGCCCGCGCCCCCGTCCGAGGCGAGCCGGATCTTCAGCGATCGGTTCGAATACGACGACCCGCTGGTCAATGGCATCGCCGTGCCCGCCGCGCTCCTGCTCTCGCTGCTGCTCGACGTGAGCGGCCTCCGCTTCTTCCTGAGCGCCCTCGTGGTCAACATGTGGCTCCACGAGCTCGGCCACGCCGCCCTGGCCTGGTTCTGCGGCCTGCACGCCGTCCCGCTCCCCTTCATCACGTTCACCTTCCCCGAGGAGAAGAGCGCCCTCACGTCCATCGCGCTCGCGCTGATCCTGCTCACGGCCATCCATTTCGGCCGGACCCGCCGCCGGCCTTACCTCGTCGTCCTCGGCGCGCTCGGCCTCCTGCTCCAGGCCGCCCTGACGTTCTTCGCGCCCGCCTCGAGGACCGGCGAGTGGATCTCCTTCGCGGGCTGCGCCGGCGAGCTGGTCTGGAGCACCCTCCTCGTCATCAGCTTCTATTACCGCCTCCCGGACCGCGTCCGCTGGGACTTCTTCCGCTACCTCGCCCTCCTGTTCGGCGCATTCGGCCTCGTGCACGCCGCGACGCAATGGTACTCGGTGTCCCGCGGCCTCACCCCGCTGCCCCTCGGGAGCGCGCTCGGCGGCGCCGACGATCCCGGCGGCGACATGAACAAGCTCCTCTCCCACGGCTGGACGCCCGGCGGCGTCGCCGGGGCCTACGTCCGCCTCGCGCAGGCGTGCCTCGCGCTCGTCGCCGCTCATTACGCGTTCTTCCTCCGCCGCGCCCTCCGCAAGCACCGGCCCGCCGGCGGCGCCTGAGGCGAGATCCGCGCCGGGATCCGGCCTCCGCGGAGATAGGACATAAGCTGTCACCGCCCCCACCGAGTTCCACTGGACGCCCGTCCGGGACCTTGCCATAGCGTGGCCAGAGACGGGACGGACGCGACGTCCACGGCGCCATGCCGGTCGCGGGCCGTGCCCTCGCGTCCGCGCGCGCCTGCGCGCGGGCGCCGGCCCACGTCCATTGAATGAGCTCACGGAGGATCCGATGACCACGCAGGGACACCACGATGCGACCGCCGCGAACCTCGTCGACCTCCTCCGCCGCGCCGCCGCCGAGCACCCCGGCGGCCAGGTCCTCGCGCCCCGCGGCGATACCGGGTCCGCCGCGCTCACCTTCGCCGACCTCGACCAGAAGGCGCGCGCCCTCGCCGCGGCCCTCCAGCGCGCCGGCGTCGGGCCGGGGGATCGCGCCCTCCTCTTCTATCCCCCGGGCGACCCGCTGATCGTCGCCCTGTTTGGCTGCCTCTACGCGGGCGCCGTCGCCGTCCCCGTCCCCGCGCCCGCCGGCGGCGACCGGCCCTCGGCCGCGCTGCTCGCGGCGGTCGCCGTGGCCCGCCCTGTCATTGCCCTCACCACGATCGCCGCCCTCGTGCCTGCCCGCGCCGCGCTCGCCGGCGTCTTCGACCTCGACGACGTCCCGTGGATCGTCATTGACGCCGTCTCGCCCGCCTCGGCGCCCTCGTTCCGTGAGGTCGCCGCCGTCGACGACGTCGCCGCCATTCTCCATGACCCGGCCGCGCCCACCGCCGCCGTCCGGCTCACCCACGCCCGCCTCCTGACGGCCGCCGACCCCGCGTCCGCGCGCGCCCCCTGGCTCCCCCTCCTCCGCGAGCTCCGCCTCGCCCGCGGCCCGGGCCTGGCCGGCGCGACCGCCGGCTCCGCCGCCGGCCGCTCCCGCGCCCCCGCGGCCTGAGCCGCCGCGCGCTTCCGGCCGCTCACCGTTCGTGGTAGGCGCGGCGGCATGCAAACCGGAGGAGCAGCGACGGCGACCCGACGCGCTGCGTGCAGCTGCGGGCAGCTCCACCTCGCCGCCGAGGGAGATCCCGTCCGGATCTCGATGTGCCATTGCCTCGCCTGCCAGCGGCGGACGGGGAGCGCGTTCGGCGTCCAGGCCCGGTTCCCGCGGGACAGGGTCACCGTCGGCGGGCGCTCCACGAGCTACGCGCGCGTCGCGGACAGCGGCAATGGCATCACGTTCCACTTCTGCCCGGAGTGCGGCGCGACGGTGTATTATTATATCGATACGATGCCCGACGTGATCGCCGTGCCGGTGGGGGCGTTCGCCGATCCCTCGTTCCCGGCGCCGAGGGTGTCCGTCTACGAGTCGAGGCGGCACCCGTGGGCGGGGATCCCGGCGGACGCGGAGCACTTCGACTAGCACTAGCGAGCGCACCTGCGAGGCCGGGACGGCGTCGATCGGCGGCCGGGGGAGCGATGCCTCGGGCCGGTTTCCCTCGACGTCCGGGCGGCGATTTGCTGCCGGGCGTCGATCGATCCCGGCTCGTCCTTGACATCCGGAGAGGGGCTGGCTCTCCTTGCTCGCCCGCTCCAGGTGATGTATCGATGACGATGCTCCATTCAATGATGCAGGCGTTCCTGGCGCCGCCGCCCCGGCTGGCGGCGGCCGACGCCGAGGCGATCGCGGCGGCGCATTACGGGATCGAGGCGGAGGCGCGCGCGCTCGCCGGGGAGCGGGACCAGAATTTCCTGCTCGTCGCGCGCGACGGATCGCGCCGCGCGCTCAAGATCGCGAACGAGGCCGAGGGTCCGGCGGCGGTCGATCTCCAGATCGCCGCCTTGGGCCACGTGGCGCGGTGGGCGCCCGGCGTGCCGGTGCCGCGGGTCGTGCCGGCGCGGGATGGCGCGGACCGCGTGCTGCACGCGCCGGCGCGGGGGGAGGGGGGCGCGCACGTGGTCTGGATGGTCACCTGGCTCGAGGGCCGCTCCCTGCGCGAGGCGCCGCCGGGGGCGGGGCTCTCGCGGCGGCTCGGCCATTCCCTCGCGGAGCTCGGGCGCGCCCTGCGCGGCCTCCACCATCCGGCCGCAGGGCGCGCGCTGCTCTGGGACGTGAAGTACCTCCCGGAGCTCCGGGGCCTCTTGCCGCACGTGGAGGACGAGGCGCTGCGCGGCCTGTGCGCCCGCATCATCGATGAATTCGAGGCCGAAACGGCGCCCCGCCTGCCGGGCCTCCGCGCGCAGATGGTCCACAACGATTGCAATCCAAGCAACGTGCTCGTGACGGACGGGCCGGAGCCGGAGGTGGCCGGGATCATCGATTTCGGGGACATGGTCCATTCGCCGCTCGCCTGCGACGTCGCCGTGGCGGCCAGCTATCAGATCGACCCGGGCGAGGATCCGCTCGCGAATGCCTGCGCGCTCGTCGGGGGCTACCACCGGGTGACGCCGCTCGAGGCCGAGGAGATCGAGGTCCTCCTGGATCTCGTCCGGGCGCGGCTCGCGATGAGCCGCCTCATCGCCGCGTGGCGCGCCGGGCTGCACCCGGAGCTGCGGGAACACCTGCTTCGCAGCGCCCCGGCGGCGAGGCGCGGCCTGCTGGGCCTCTCGCAGGTGTCCCGCAGGGAGGGCCGCGCGCGGTTCCATGACGCGTGCGGCGGCGAGACCGCGCCCGCGTCCGTTTCCGTGCCCGCGCCCGATTCCGTGCCTGTGCCCGCGCCGGAGGGGCTGCTCGAGCGGCGCCGGAGGCTGCTCGGCTCCGCGTACCGGCTGTTCTACGAGAGGCCATTGCACATCGTCCGCGGCGAGGGCGTCTGGCTCCATGACGCCGAGGGGCGCGCGTACCTGGACGCGTACAACAACGTGCCGCTGGTCGGCCACTGCCATCCACGCGTGGTGGAGGCGCTCGCGCGGCAGGCCGCGCTGCTCAACACGCACACACGCTATCTGCACGAGGGGGTGCTGGAGTATGCGGAGCGGCTGCTCTCGCTGCTGCCCGCCGAGCTCGACCGCGTCATGTTCACCTGCACCGGGAGCGAGGCGAACGAGCTCGCGCTGCGCGTCGCGCGCGCCCGCACGGGGCACGAGGGCGTGATCGTGACCCGCCACGCTTATCACGGCAACACGTCGGCGCTCGCGCTCCTCTCGCCGTCGTACCCGAATCCGGAGCCGCGGGCGGGATGGGTGGAGGCGATCCCGGCGCCGGATTCCTATCGCGTGGCCGGCGAGCGCTCCGGGGAGGAGGCGTGCGCGTCTTGCCTCCGGGAGGTCGACGAGGCGATCGAGCGCCTCGCGCGGCGCGGGATCCACGTGGCCGCATTGCTCCTCGATACGGGGCTCACGAGCGATGGAATGGTGCGGGCGCCCCCCGGCTTCGTGGCGGGCGCCGTGGAGCGGGTGCGCCGCGCCGGCGGCGTCTTCATCGCCGACGAGGTCCAGGTGGGGCTCGGCCGGCTGGGCGAGCACCTGTGGGGGTTCGCGGCCCACGGGGTCACGCCGGAGCTCGTGACGCTGGGCAAGCCGATGGGCAACGGGCACCCGATCGGGGCGGTGGTCGCGCGCGCGGACGTGGTCGACGCGTTCGCGCGGGCGGGGCGCTACTTCAATACATTCGGCGGCAACCCGGTCTCCGCGGCGGTGGGCCTCGCGGTGCTCGACGTCTTCCAGGACGAGCGGCTGCTCGATAGCTCACGCCTCGTCGGGCGATATCTTCATGAGCGGCTGAACGATCTCGCCGCACGATCGAGCCTGATCGGCGACGTCAGGGGCAGCGGGCTCTTCGCCGGCGTCGAGCTGGTCCGCGATCGATCGACCCGTGAGCCGGCGACGGCGGAGACGGCTCGGGTGGTCAACCTCATGCGGGAGGACGGCGTGCTGGTCAGCTCGAGCGGGCCGCACGGGAACGTGCTCAAGATCCGGCCGCCGCTGCCATTCCAGCGCGAGCACGTGGATCGGCTCGTGGGCGCCCTCGGCGCTGCGCTGTCGGGCGGCCGGTAGGGCGTCACCGGCGCTCGCCCCGGGCTCCGGGCCTCAGCCCCTCATGTCGAGGAAGGCGATGGCCGCCGTGATCACGACGCAGGCGATCGCGAGGATCATCAGCACCTCGACCAGCGAGATCCTCGGGGGGCGCCTCTCTTCGTTCTCCATGGATGCTCCGGTGTGGGGAGCGCATCGTAGTCCGGAGCGCCCCGGGGACAACCCCGGGGCGGGGCGCAGGGCGCCGGAGGTGGCTAGGGCGCGGGCGAGGGGAGCTCCTGCTCCTCGGCGGCCTTGCCGTTCTCGCCGACGTTGCCGGCCACGTTGTTGAGGCCGCCGAGGCCGCCCTGGCCGGGGTTGCCGGGGGAGAGGGTCACCGTGCCGGCCTTGATGGGCGCCGCGCCCTGGTAGGCGATCGCGAACGAGTGGCCGCCGTGACCGCCGCCGCCGGGGCCGCCCATTCCACCGTTGCCGCCCCTGCCGCCGTGGCAGGCCGCCTGCAAGCCCGAGCCGGACGGGCCCATGTGTCCGCCGCCGCCGGCGACGCCGCCGGTGCCGCCGGGCTGGGGCTCGCCGCCCGTGCCGCCCCGCGCGCCGTTGCCGGCCTTCAGGTTGCAATCGGTGAGCGTCACGTTCGCGTTCCGCATCGCCAGCGCGATGCTCGAGCCGCCGGCCTTGCCGCCGTGCCCGCCCTTGCCGCCGCACGCGCCCGCGCCGCCGCTGCCGCCGGCCGCCCCCGCGCACGTGGCGCTGCCGCGCATCGCGCCGCCGCCGCCGCCCGCCTTGCCTATCGTCCCGAGCTGCCCGTCCCCGCCGGTCACCCCGAAGAAGTACCTGTCGCCGATCACGCCCAGCCCGACCGCGCCCGGACCCGGCGCGCCGTCGACGCCGTTCTCCCCGTCGTGACCGTGGCCGCCGTCGTCGTCGCAGTCCCACGCGCCCAATGACGGCTGGCCGAGCCCGCCGAGGCCGCTCCCGTTCGCCCCCAGCACCGGGGCCGCCTCGCCGTTGTTGCCGTGGCTCGCCTCGCCGTTGCCGCCCTTGCCGCTGATCGACACGGATCCGTCGGGGCACACGGTCTGCACCGGCGCGCCGCCGATCGTCACGATGAAGCTGTCGCACGCGTCGTCGCCCTGGAGGCCGTTCTCGCCGCGCAGCGCCGGGAGGATCGGCCCGTCGCCCAGGTACGGCGGATCGCCGGGCTCGCCGGTCGCGCCGTCCTGCCCGTCGCCCGCCGTGAGATCGACGCGCGTGAGCTCCACGGTCTGGCCGTCCACGAGCGCCGCGATCGACGACTCGCCCGGATCCAGCGCGTCCGGCGCGACGATCTCCAGGTCGCTCATCCACGTCTTGCCCTCGCCCGGGAGGAAGTGCGCCGCCGGGACGTCCGCCGGCGCGCGGACGCGCGACTTCTTCTCCCCGCCGAGCCAGGGCCAGTACTCCTTCGTGCAGTCCATGCCGCCGTAGACCGTCGCGCCCGCGGGCACCCGGAAGAAGTCGTGCGGGAAGTCCTCGGCGCAGACGTAGATCCGCGCCGTCTTCCACTCCGGCTGCTCCTCGACGCGCTCGAGCGCCTCGCGGAGCGACTGCGTCGGCGCGTACCTGAAACCGCCGTAATTGCCGTCGTTGCCCTGGCTGCTCGAGACCCAGAGCCCGCAGGACTCGGGGATCGGTCCGTCCGCCACGAACGGGTCGCAGCTGTCCGGCGAGCCGCCTCCCTGTCCGCTCCAGGTGCTCGTCGTCACCGCCCCCGGGCAGGTGCCGGTCACAGAGCAGTCCTCAGTCTCCGAGCACGCGGTCGTCGCAGCGGCCGCGAGCAGCAGCCCCACCGATGCGAGCGCCCTGCAGTTGTCGCGCTTCATGCAGCCTCCTCAAGAGCTCAGGGCCGCACGTATACACGAGTCCCCCGCCCGCGGGACAGCGGAGATCGACGGAGCGTCACGATTTTTCCCGCCGAAAAATGCATTCCGCGCTCGTGCTTTCGATTTCCAACCGGCGCGCTGCGTCGCGGGGCGGATTGCTCTTCACCCTTACAATGCCGGAGCGGAGCTGTGGATTCCGGATACAGAGGATGAATTATCAGAGGTGCCGATCTTTTTTGCGGACCGGCGTCGTGGCTTCGCCGGGGGTGCTCGATGGCCGATGGCCGCCCCCGGGAGGCGGGACGCGGCTCAGGCGCGTGGCGCCGCGGCCGCGGTTTGTGTTCGACCGGGCCGGGGCCGTGCGGCAAGATCTCGCCCTACCGATCCGATCAGAAAGGACGAGGCGACATGCTCTTCGATCTCACGCTCCCGGCGCTCGCGGCGGACGTCCTGCCCGCGGGGCGCGCGTGCTCGTGCACCGGCGTCACGTTCCTCGGCTTCTCGCTCTCGACGCTGCTCCTCCTGGGCCTCGTGATCTACGCGGTGGTGAAGCTCCTCCGCCGGCGCAGGAAGGACATGAGGGTCCAGAAGCAGGAGCGGACCGAGCTCGAGCGCTGGATCGACGAGGCGCTCTCGCGCGAGCTCTCCCGCAAGCTCGACCTCGAGCGCGACGTGATCTCGCGCGCGCTCGACGGCACGCCCGAGCCCGACGTCGTGGGCTCGATCGAGGAGGCCGTGAAGGCAGTGCAGGTGAAGTACGCGCGCACCGCGGACGGCGGGGTCGAGGCGCGGCTCGAGATCTCGTTCGAGGACGGCTCGAGCGCGACGGCGACGCGGACCGTCTCCGCGGGCGACGTGCCCCGGAGCATCCTGGACGAGTTCGCGCGCACCGGCGGCGCCTTCGTCTTCCGGCCGGTCCACTTCCCCTGGTCCGGGCTGGCCTGACGCTCGGGGCTCCAGGTCGCCTTCGGCGCCCCCCGAACGCCTTTGACGCTCGGGGCTCCGGGTCGCCTTCGGCGCCCTCCGCCCCGAACCCCGGAGCGCGGCTGGTCCGAGCTACTCGGTGTCCGGAGGCGGCGCCCGCCGCTCCTCCTCCCGCGCGATCCACACCGTCTTCACGTTCACGAACTCCCGGAGGCCGTAGGAGCTGAGCTCGCGGCCGTAGCCGGACATCTTCACGCCGCCGAAGGGCAGGCGCGGGTCCGAGGCGACCATCGCGTTCAGGAACACCTGGCCGGCCTCGATCTCGTCCGCGAGCCGCTCGGCCTCGGCCGGATCGCGGGTCCAGGCGCTCGCGCCGAGGCCGAACTGGGTGGCGTTGGCGAGCTCGATGGCGTGGTCGAGGTCCCGCGCGCGGAGCACGGCCGCCACCGGCCCGAAGAGCTCGTCGTCCGCGGCCGGGGAGGGGCTCCTGACGTCGCCGAGCACGGTCGGGGGGTACCAGTTGCCCGGCCGGTCGATGCGCGCGCCGCCCGTGAGCAGGCGGGCGCCGGCCGCGATCGAGGCGCGCACCTGGGCGTCGAGATCCTCGAGCACCGAGGCGGTCGCGAGGGGCCCGATGTCCGTCGCGGGGTCGAGCGGATCGCCGACGCGCAGCGCCGCCATGGCCGCGACGAAGCGGCGCTCGAACTCGTCCGCGACGGCGTCGTGCACGATGAACCGCTTCGCGGCGATGCACGACTGGCCGTTGTTGATGCACCGGGCCTTGACCGCGGTGGAGACGGCCGCGTCGAGGTCGGCGCTCGGCATGACGACGAACGGGTCGCTCCCGCCGAGCTCGAGCACGGTCTTCTTGATCTGCCGCCCCGCCTCGGCGCCGACGCTGCGCCCCGCGCCCTCGCTGCCGGTGAGCGTCGCGGCGACGATCCTCGGGTCCGCGATGACCTTCGAGACGGCGGCGGCCCCGACGAGCAGGGTCTGGAAGACGCCCTCCTCGAAGCCGGCGCGCCGGATGACGTCCTCGATGGCGAGCGCGCACTGCGGGACGTTCGAGGCGTGCTTGAGCAGCCCGACGTTCCCCGCCGCGATGGCCGGCGCCGCGAACCGGAAGACCTGCCAGAAGGGGAAGTTCCACGGCATGACGGCGAGGACCGGGCCGAGCGGCTGGAAGGCGACGTAGCTCCTGCCCGCGCTCGACGCGATGTCCTCCGGCGCGAGCAGGCGCTCGCCCTCGTCGGCGTAATAGCGGCAGACCCAGGCGCACTTCTCCGCCTCGGCGATCGCGGCGCCGATGGGCTTGCCCATCTCGACGGTCATGAGCCGCCCGAGCGCCTCCTTCTCGGCCGAGAGGATCTCCGCGGCCCGGAGGAGGCCGGCGCGCCGAGCCGCGAAGGGGCTGCGGCGGTGGCGGCGGAAGGCGTCCGCGGCCCGCGCGAGCTTCTGCATGAGCTCCGCGTCGGAGAGCGGCTCGAAGGTCCTCAGCGTCTCGCCCGTGGCGGGATTGATCGTCGCGATGCCCAACGTGTCCTCCTCGGTCTGCCCGCGCGCAGCTTCTCCCAGACCACGGTGGCGATGCAACGCCGGATCCGGCGTCGCGGCGGGCTGCGGCGTCCGGCCGGGCGGGCCGGGGCCGGGCGCGGTGTCGAGGGGGGGTCGCCATCACGCGGCCCGGACATTACGCATCGGCGGGTATGAACGGGATGGACCGGGCAGGCCTCGGGGAAGGCTGCGATCGCGCCGCGCTGGCCGCGACGGGCGCCAACGGCTGGGATCACGCCGGCGGGGGGGAGCCCCCTGTGGAGCCCGTCGCGCCGCTCGGGGGCGGCCCCGACGCGATGAGCGCGCCGAGCGTCGATCGCCTGGCGTGCGAGCTGCGCGCGCGGGCGCACGCGCTCGGCGCGCTCCTCGATTCGGGGGTGCCGTTCCTCGTGGCCGGCGCGTATGCGTTCTTCGTGTACACGGGGATCTTCCGGGACACGAAGGACCTCGACCTGATGGTGCGCGAGCGGGACGTGCCGGCGGCGCGGCGGGCGCTCGAGCAGGCGGGCTTCGGCACCGAGCTGCTCGATCCGGGCTGGATCGCGAAGGCCTACCTCGGCGAGAGCTTCGTGGACCTGATCTTCTCGTCGAGCAACGGGCTCGGCGTGGTCGACGAGGCCTGGTTCGAGCACGCGCGCGAGGGGACGATCCTCGGCCACCGCTGCGCGCTCGCGCCCGTGGAGGAGATCATCTTCACCAAGGCGTTCGTCGACGAGCGGGAGCGGTACGACGGGGCCGACGTGAACCACCTCATCTACGCCTGCGGCGAGGGGATGGACTGGGAGCGGCTGCTGGCGCGCTTCGGGCCCCACTGGGAGGTGCTGCTCGCGCACGTGACGTTCTACAGGTTCGTCTACCCAGGCGCGCGGAGCCGGGTCCCCGCGTGGCTGGTGGACGAGCTCTGCGCCCGCGTGCGGGCGCAGCTCCACGCGGGCGACGAGCCCGCGGGCGCGATGATCTGCCGGGGCAAGCTGATCAGCGCCGTGCAGTACCGGCACGACTACGAGCAGCTCGGGATGCTGGGTCTGGAGGACGGGCCTCCGGCGCTCGCGAAGCGCGCGTGACGGAGCCGCCCATGTCCAGCCGGCTGCGGCTCGCGGCGGTGGGCGATCTGCACTGCCGGGGCGCCGAGCACGGGCCGCGGCTGCGGGAGCTGGTGCGGGCCGTGAACGGCGAGGCCGACGCGCTGGTGCTGTGCGGGGATCTGACCGATCGCGGGACGCTCGAGGAGGCCAAGGCGCTGGCCGACGCGCTGAGCGGCCTGACGGTGCCCTCCGCGGCGGTGCTCGGGAACCACGACATGGATCACGGCGCGACGGCGGACGTCGTGCGGCTGCTCGGCGAGGCGGGGATCGAGGTGCTGGACGGCGATCACGTGGTGCTCGCCGAGGAGATCGGGGTGGCCGGGGTGAAGGGCTTCGGCGGCGGGTTCGGCGGGGCGACGCTGCAGGCGTTCGGGGAGGCGCCGATCAAGGCGTTCGTGCAGGAGGCGGTGAACGAGGAGCTGAAGCTGGAGGCGGCCCTGGCGCAGCTCGACGTGGAGCGCCGCGTGGTGATCCTGCATTACGCGCCCGTCGTGGACACCGTGACCGGCGAGAACCCGGAGATCCGGCCCTACCTCGGGACGAGCCGGCTCGCGGCGCCGGTGGATCTCTACGGCGCCGATGCGGTGTTCCACGGTCACGCGCACCACGGGGCGCTCGAGGGGCGGACGTCGCACGGCGTGCCGGTCTACAACGTGGCGCAGCCGCTCCTGAAGCGGGTGGCCAACAAGCGCTTCCTGGTGCTCGAGGTGTAGCCCGGCTGCGCGCGGGCGCGCGTCAGCCCGGTCCGGCGTCCGCGGCGGGCACGAGCTGGATGTCGACGTCCTTCGGGACGAAGCCCTCGCAGCGCTCGCTGGGACGAGGGGTGAGGGTCTCGTCGTAGGGCTCGAAGCCCTGGGCGGTGATCTCGACCCTGGTCGCGCCGCTGGTCCACAGATGGCAGACGAGCGCTTCGAGATCGACGGGGGGTGGGGCGGAGCGGTCGACTTCGCAGACGACGTTGGCGTCGTCGTCGAGGGTCTTCCACGTGGTGGCGTCCGAGAGCTTGAACTCGGGCTCTTCGCCCGCGCTCCAGGTGACGTTCAGGGTGGTATTGGGCGGGAGCGGGCCGCTCGGGGCGTGGATGGTGATCGTGAAGAGGGGCACGGGCGCCGTGGGGCAGCCGCCCTCGCCGCCGGTGCCGCCGCCGTCGCCGGAGGAGCCGCCGCCGCCGCCGTTGCACGCGCCGCCCGCGAGGGCGCCCGCCACCGCGAAGGCGGCGAGCGCTGCGAGGGCGGCGCGGTGAGGGTGCATGCTGCCGCGAGAATAGGATGCTGTCGGACACAAATCCAGCCGTACCGCAGGGGTCCGGGGTCGGTGGCCGGCTTCCGCAGGGGCGATGGCAGGGGGCGATGGCCGCGAGCCTCCGCGCCGGCCTCCGTCCCCCCGCGTCTGCGCCCTCCGGACGCCCGATGTCAATCCGGCGGATAGGTGTACGCCACCCAGTACGCCCAGTTCCAGTAATCATCGCAGTAGCCGGTCTCGTACGACTTCAGGTTGCGCACCATCCACAGCGACGGGGCGCCCTGGTCCGTCACCTCCCACGTCGCGGACTCGCCCATGCCGAGGAGGAGCCCGCCCTCGCCGACCGTGTGGTAGAATTTCAGCGCGTAATCGTCGGCGGGGCCGCAGCCGGGGGGCTCGCCCGTGTGGCAGCCGAGGGGGATCGTCTCGATCGTGAACGGCGAGCCGTCATTGACGGCTGTGGAGCCCTCGCTGCCGGCGAACCAGAGGATCGGGAGCGTGCCGCCGCCCGGGCTCGGCTCGCCGCCCCAGCTCGGGAGCCTCTTGACGAGCAGGGTCTGCGAGCAGCCGAAGGGGTAATCGATCCGGATCGACAGGTCCATGAACGCGCCGTCCGGGAACGGCGCGGCGGCGAAGCCCGGGGAGTCGATGGTGAGCGTCGAGAGCATCGGCGCGCAATCGGCGTTGGGCGGGCAGCTGTCGATCTGGAAGCTCGTCGGGGAGAGCTGCGTGAAGGCGCCCTGGAGGGTGAAGACCTGGGAGCCGCCGGGCTCGGCGCCGGCGCAGTCGATGACCTGGCCGTCCCAGGTCTGGAGGGTGAACCAGAAGCTGTCGTGGGTCTGGCCGCAGGCGGGGGCGCCGCCGGTGCCGGTCGTGCCGCCGGTGCCGGTCGCGCCGCCCGCGCCGCCCGCGCCGCCGGTGCCGGTGTCGACGTTGCCGCCGCAGGCGGCCAGGAGAGCCGCGGCCATCATGAGCGGTGACCAGATAAGCAGAAGGTTCGACATGCCCGCAGTATACCGCGGCGGGCGCGGGGCGGGCCATCGCGGCGGCGGGATCGCAGGAGACCCCCGGATCAAGGCCCCGCCGCGGAGAGGCCGACCACCTTGTCGCCGCCGGCGTCGGTGGCGACGAAGCTCAGCGAGGCGCCCTCGGGCGAGAGGAGGACCGCCGGCTCCCGCTCGCCGAGGTAGGTCCGCAGGTTGGTGACGCGCGCGAAGACCGGGCCGGCCGGATAGAGCGCGAACGAGGCGAGGTCGCGCGTGGTCGCGAGGCCGATCGAGTCATTGCGGTCGGCCGGGACGGGGGTCCCCCCGGTCACGGCGTCACCGCCCTCGGCGCCGCGCGCGGTGAAATACAGGCGGAGGACGTCGCCGTCGGCCACGGCATGCGGCGCGCCGACCTCGGTGACGCCGCGCCAGAAGAGCGGGTCCTCGACGGCCGCCGGCGTGAGCACCGGCGCCGCGGCGGCGCGGGCGGCGGCGCCGGCCTCGACGCGGGCGAGGCCGATGCCGGCGCGGGCGCCGCCCTCGTAGAAGAGCCAGGTCGCGCCGGCGAAATCGATCGCGGCCGGCGAGGCGACGCGACCCGACTCCCAGGGCTCGGCCGGGGTGAGCACGGGGGACGGGTCGAGCGCGAAGGTCGCGCCGCCGTCGGTCGAGGCGGCCCGGGTGATGGAGGCGCCGTCCCCGACGGCCGCGAAGAGATCGATCGTATTGCCGCGAGGGATCACGGAGGGGGCGCCGACGCGGGTCTCTCCCGGCGGCGGCGCGAGCGCGGGGACCGCGGGGTCGATGATCCAGCGCCGCGGGGCCGCGACGCGCGCGCGGTAGATCGCGGCCTCGGCGCCGGGAGCGCCGGGCACGCCCGCGGCGCGGAGCTCGACGAACGCGACAGGCGAACCCCCGACGGCGGTGATCGCCGGCTCGCGCGCCTCGAGCCTGGCCTCCACCGGCTCGCACGCGGCGCCGGATCCGCACGAGCCCTCGCCCGCGCATGGCTCCGCGCGGCAGGCGCCGTCGAGCGCGTCGCAGCGCTCGCCGAAATGGCAGGCGCCGTCGCCCGAGCAGGGCCGCGCGCACCCGCCCGAGAGGCACACCTGCCCGGCCCCGCAGTCGGCGTCCTCCGCGCACGGGGCGGTGCACCGCCGCCCGCGGCAGACCTCTCCCCGCCTGCACGCCCCCGCGTCCCCCGCGCAGGCGCGCACGACGCACCGGCCGCAGACGCACCCCTCGATGCCGTCGCAATCGGCGTCGCCGGAGCACGCCCGCGCCGCGGCGCCCTCGCCGACGCAGACGCCGCTCGCCCCGCTCGCCGCGCCGGGCGCCACGACGCGCGCCGCCCCGAGGCAGATCTCGATCGGCGTGGCCGCGCCGAACCCGCTCACGCCGTCCGAGGCCACCGGCGTGAGCGCCGCGTCGCTCGGGGCGAGCCCGCAGCCGGCGAGCAGCGCGGCCGCGCCCGCCGCGAGGACGCGCCGGCGTCCGTATCCGTTCCCGTTCCCGTTGCCGCGTCCGTTGCCGCGTCCGTATCCGTGTCCGTATCCGTTGCCGCGTCCGCGTCCGTTGCCGCGCCCGTGTCCGTTGCCGCGCCCGTGTCCGTTGCCGCGTCCGTGTCCGTTGCCGCGTCCGTGTCCGTTGCCGCGTCCGTTCATCGCCACGCCCCCTCGATCGAGAGCGCCCCCGAATAGATCCTCCCCCTCACCTCGTAACGGGCGAACGGCAGGCTGTCGCTCGCCTTCTCCTCGACGCGCGGCGAAAGGAGGTGCAGCCCGAGGCCGAGATCCGCCGACAGATCCACGCCCGCCAGCCGGCCGAAATGGTAGCCCCCGCCGGCCGCGATCGTGTGCCGCGCCGCGTCCGCATAGCTCGTGAAGCCCGTCTGCGGCGGCACCGGCGACGGCGACAGCGCATATCCAAGCCGCGCCGCCCATTGCCCTTCGACCACCTCCTCGCCGCCCGCCGGCCGGCGCAGCTCGATCCCGACGCGCGGCGAGAGGGTGTCCCGGAACCGCGGCGCCACGAAGCGCGCCTCCCGCTGGCTCGGCACGGTCCCGAGCCGCACGTCGACCGTCACGTCCGCGACCGGCGGCGGCGCCGCGCTCCAGAGATCGTATTCGAGCGCCGCCATGGCCGAGAGCCCCCAGCCCACCTCCGCCCGCGCCCCCAGCGCGAGCGCCGCCGGATCCCAGCCGCTCGCGCCCTGCACGCCGACCGTGGTCGTCCCGTTGAGCGGGCTGTCCGCGAGCGCGATGGTCGCCTCGCTCTCCAGCCGGAGGTCCACCGCCGTCGCCCCGCGGAACGACGCCCCGAGGCCGAGCCAGCCGAGGTCCACCGCGAGCCCGGCGATCGGCGCCGCCCGGTAGGGCAGCTCGACGTCCGCGGCCGCGTCGGCGTAGGTCCCGTGCCCGTCCTGCCCCAGCGCGACGTCGACCCCGCGGCCCGCGGTGTCGAGGCCGAGCGCCGCGCCGCCGCCCAGGGACACCGGCCCGTACCGGACCGCGAGCACCGCGTCCGCCGTGACCCGCTGCAGCGACGCCTCGTAACGGACGAACTGCGGCTCCGTCGCCGGGCGGAACCCGATCCGCGCCAGGTGAGTGTCCGGCATGTGCACCGCGAGCGCGCCGCCCAGGGTCACGGGCCCGATCCGGCCGCCGCCCTGCGCCGCGAAGTCCACCCCCGACGCGTCCTCGACCCCCGCGTCCCGCCCGTCGAGGCGGAGGTCGAGCCCTGCATAGCCATACCCCAGGCGCACCCGAACCCCGGCCACCGCGGCCGCGGCCGCGTTGCCCCGCGCCGCCTCCGAGGGCTCCGCGTCCGCGATCGCCGCGCCGGCCAGCCCCGCGCTCCTGCCGCCGTGCCCGAGCAGCTCCGGGGCGCCCGCGCGCGCCTGGCCCACGCCGCCGAGGACACCGAGCGCGATCACCTGCCCCACCAAGCCGCGCGAAGTCATCTGGCCCCGTCGACCGGAGCAGACACCACCACGCCGCCCGAGGCAAGCCGCCTACGGCGCCGCGCTCACCTCGCGCCGGTCACCGCGCTCGCGATCAGGTACGCCACCGACGCCAGGAACGCCGAGGCCGGGATCGTGAAGATCCACGCCCACACGATCCGGCCCGCGACGCCCCAGCGGATCGCGGACAGCCGCCCGGTCCCGGCGCCGACGCCCACGATCGCCCCCGTGATCGTGTGCGTCGTGCTCACCGGGATGCCCAGGGCCGTCGCGCCGAACAGCGTCGCCGCGCCCGCCGTCTCGGCCGCGAAGCCGCCCACGGGCTTCAGCTTCGTGATCTTCATCCCCATCGTCTTCACGATCCGCCAGCCGCCCGACAGCGTCCCGAGCCCCATCGCGGCGTGGCAGATCAGCACCACCCAGAGCATCGGCCTCACGTGATCGCCGCCCTCCTGCAGGCCCGCGGAGACCAGCAGCGCCGTGATGATGCCCATCGTCTTCTGCGCGTCGTTGCCGCCATGGCCCAGCGAGTAGGCCGCGGCGGACAGGAGCTGCAGCCGCCGGAAGCGGCCGTCCACCTTCCCGGGCGTCCAGTCCCGCGCGAGCAGCCGGATCAGGTGCATCAGCGCGTAGCCGATCAGCGCCCCGAGCAGCGGCGACACGATGATGAACGCCGCCGTCTTGCCGAAGATCTTCCCGTCGAGCACCCCGATCCGGCCCGCGTTCGTCACCGCCGCGCCCGCGAAGCCGCCCATCAGCGCGTGCGAGGACGACGAGGGCAGGCCCCACCACCAGGTGAGCAGGTTCCAGATGATCGCCCCGAGCAGGCTGCCGAGGATCACGTTCGGCGTGATGAACGCCGGCTCCACGCCCTTCGCGATGTTCCTCGCCACCGTGGGCTCGAACAGCGCGAAGGCCACGAAGTTGAACACCGCCGCCCAGACCACCGCGCTCCGCGGCGACAGGACGCGCGTGGACACGATCGTCGCGATCGAGTTGGCCGCATCGTGGAACCCGTTGATGTAATCAAACACCAGCGCGATCACGATGATGATGACGACGTAGGTCATCATGCGTGCTCGAGCACCACGCCCTCGATGATGTTGGCGACGTCCTCGCAGCGATCCGTCGCGTTCTCGAGCTGGTCGTAGATGTCACGCCATTTCATCACGAGCAGGGGATCGCTGCCGGTCTTGTACAGCTCGGCGAGCGCCACCCGGTAGATGGCGTCGGCCGCGTTCTCGTGCTGGTTGATCCGGACGCAGAGCTCGAGCAGCTTCTGTTGCTGCTTGAGGTCGCGGAGCGAATGGGTGGCCAGGGCCACGGCGTCGACCGAGTCGACCACCGCCTGCGCGAGCTCCCGCGCCCCCGGGGTGGCGGTGCGGATCTCGAAGAGCACGATGCGCTCGCTCGCCGCCTCGATGCAGTCGAGCACGTCGTCGAGGCTCGTCATCAGCGCGTGGATCTCCTCACGGTCGAGGGGGGTTATCCAGGTCTGGTGGAGCGCGGCCAGGCAGTCGTGCGTGATCTTGTCGCCCTCGTGCTCGATGTCCTTGATGCGCTTCGCGAGCGCGGGCGCGTCGTCCAGCCGCTCGAGCATCTCCAGGAGGAGCTTGCTCGCCGCGACGCTCTTCTGGGCGTGGTCGGCGATGGAATCGAAGAAGACCGCATCCCGGGTGAGTGCCATGGGGCCCGCCTCTACCCGCGCTGACAGGTAACGTCAACGGATCGACACGGAACGACACGGGATCGTCACGGTGTTGTAACTCGCGGTTTGGCGCTTGGAGCTCCGGGTCACGCGCCCTCCCGTGGCGTGCCCTCCGCCCCAAACCCCGGTTTGACACTTGGGGCTCCGGGTCACGCGTGGCGTGCCCTCCGCCCCAAACCCCGGTCCGTCGACACTCGAGGAGCCGCGGCGCTACGCTGCGCGCGTCCTCACATGGGAATCCGGGGCAAGCTGGTCGCGCTCACCGTCGGCATCGCCGTGCTCGCGGCGGTGCTGTTCGATGCGTACCTCGCCGACACGCTCTCGACGGAGCTCGCGCTGCAGACCGAGGAGGACCTCTCCGCGCGCGCGGCGCTCGCCACGAGGAGCGCGGCGCGCGCGGGCGATCTCGGCGCCGAGGCGCCGGGGCTCGCGGTGGAGCTCGCGGCGGCGGCGGGCGGGCGCGTCACGATCGTCGATCCTTCAGGGCGAGTGCGCGGGGACTCGTCGGTGCCGGCGGACCGGCTCGGCGACCTGGAGAACCACGCGGCGCGGCCCGAGATCATCGAGGCGCGGCGCGCGGGGACCGGGCTCTTCGAGCGGGTGAGCGGGACCGTGAGGATGCGGATGCTCTACGCCGCAGTGCGGCTCGACCGGCCAGACGGGCCGTGGTTCGTGCGGGTGGCGTTCGCCCCGGTCGCGATCGATCGGGCGCTGTCCGCCGCGCGGCGGCGCCTCGTGGAGGGGACGCTGCTCGCGCTCGGCGCGGCGATCGCGGCCGCGCTGGTCGGCTCGCGGGCGATCGCGAGGCGGATCGTGCACCTGACCGCGACCGCGCGGGCGATGCAGGGCGATCTCGGGCGGCGGGCGCGGGTGGCCGGCGACGACGAGGTGGCCGCGCTCGGCGGAGCGCTGGACGAGCTGGCCGGCAGCCTGGAGCGGACCCTGGCGGAGCTCGGGGGGGAGCGGGATCGCTTCGGCGCGGTGCTCGAGGCCATGCGGGAGGGGGTGCTGGTCACCGACGCCGAGGGCGACATCGCGCTGGTGAACCCGGCGCTCTCGGAGCTGCTCGACGTGGGCAGCGGCGCGGTCGGGCGGCCGCCGCTCGAGGTGCTGCGGAGCGCGGGGCTGCACGAGCTGCTCGCGGAGGTGGCGCGGGCGCGCGCCGCGGCGGCGCGGGAGATGGAGCTCTCCGCGCGCGGTGGAGCGCCGCGGCGGCTGGTGGTGCACGCGGCGCCGCTCCACGTCCGGGGGCCCCGCGCGGGCGAGCCGGGCTCCGCCCCCGAGGCCTCCAGCGCCCGGGGCGGCGTGGTGGCGGTGTTCTTCGACGTGACCGAGCTGCGCCGGCTGGAGCAGCTCCGGCGCGATTTCGTGGTGAACGCGTCGCACGAGCTCCGGACGCCGGTCGCGTCGATCCACGCGAGCAGCGAGACGCTGCTCGGCGGCGCGCTCTGTGACCCGGAGGCCGCGCGCGATTTCGTCGAGGTGATCGACCGCAACGCGGCCCGGCTGCGCCGCCTCGTGGAGGAGCTGCTCGACCTGTCGCGCATCGAGGCCGGGGCGCGCCCGCTCGCGCCCGCCACGCTCGACGCGGCGGCGCAAGCCGAGGCGGTCGCCGCCCTGCTGCGCGCGCGCGCCGAGGCCAGGCGGACGTCCCTCGCCGTCGACGTGCCCGCCGGCACGCTCGTCGAGGCCGACGCGGTGGCGCTGGAGCAGGTCCTCACGAACCTCGTCGAGAACGCGATCGTGCACACCCCCGAGGGCTCCCGCGTGGTGCTGCGCGGCCGGGCCGCCGAGCGCCGTGTGGTGCTCGAGGTCGAGGACGATGGGCCCGGCGTGCCCGCGCAGCACCAGGCGCGGATCTTCGAGCGCTTCTACCGCGTCGATCCAGGCCGCTCGCGCGCGTCGGGCGGCACCGGGCTGGGGCTGTCGATCGTGCGGCACCTCGTCGAGGCGATGCGGGGCGAGATCGCGCTCGTGAGCGGGCCCCGCGGCGGGGCGCTGTTCCGCATCACGCTGCCGGCCCCGGACAGCCGGAGCGGCGCCGGGCTTCAGAGATCCACGCCGATCCCCAGCGATCCGGACCAGAGCGCGCCGCCCGCCTCGAGCCTCGGATAGCCCGGGTCGGTGATCCCCGCGCCGGGCGCGGCGGCGTCGGGGCCGGCGACCGTATCCGGCGGGCAGGGCGCCCGCGCGCAGGCGATCTTCTCCTGCGCCGTGACGGCCACGGCGGTCACGTTGATCCCGGCGCCGACGCGCAGGGCGCCGGGCAGGAGCCCGCGCAGCTCGAGCGTGGCGCCGAGCCCCGCGAGCACCTTCGCGCCGTCGACGAGATCGGTGCGGCCCTGGCGCGCGCCGGTGAGGATCGACGGCTCGATCCCCGCGCCCGCGCGGCCGATGACGTCCGCCTGCGCGCCGATCGGCAGCCGGTAGGTCGCGGCGGCGCGCAGGCCGACGACGTCGCGGAACAGGTCGGGCGGCGGCGCGGAGACGAGGTGCACGCCCGGCAGGTTGGCCTCGGTCTGGACGAGCGGGCCCTCGTAGGCCGACCAGGCCGCGTAGGTCGCGTCGAGCTCGAGGGCGGCCGGGCCGATGTCGAAGCTCGACGCGAGCACGACGGTGTCGGGGTCGAAGAGCGCGTCGCGCACGTCGACCGTCACCTCGAGCGGCACGCCGCCGACGTCGGCCGCGGTCGCGATCCGCGCGGGCACGGAGAAGCGCTGCCGGTAGACCAGGCCGAGCCGCACGCCGGGCGCGGGATCGAAGCGCACGCCGACGCGCGCCGCGGCGATCGTGGTCGCCTGCACGTCGATGCGCGGCTCCGGCGCGCCCGAGGCCCCGCCGCGCACGTCGGCCGGCCCGCTCACGCCGCCGAGCACGTCCGCGCCCGCGCCGATCGAGAGCCCGTCCGCGATCCGCGCGGCCAGCGCGGGCAGGAGCACGAGGCGCTGGGTCCGGTTGTCGAAGTAAGGGAACGAGGGCTCGTCCGCGCGCCGCGCGATCAGCCGCAGCACCGACGAGGGCGGGGCGTACGCGCCGAAGCCCACGCGGAGGCGGCCCGCGAGCGGCCCCTCGAGCGGCACGGTCGCCGCGAGCGCGACCGCGATCCCGAACGGGTCCTCGAGCGGGAGCGCGCGCCCCGCGGCCTCGAGCGCCGAGACCCCGAGCGCCGGCGCGATCTCGATCTGCGCGCCCCGGCCGAGCCCGAGCCCGCCCGGGTTGTAGAAGGTCGCGGTGCCGTCCTCGGCCCTCGCCGCGCGCGCGCCGGCCTCGGCCACGCCCGCCGGCCCGAAGCCCTGGAGGTCGAACGCGCTCGCGCCCGCGCGCCCCGCGCCCGTCAGGCAGGCGAGGAGCAGGGCGGCGGCGATGCCCGGCGAGCGCGGCGTCACCCGAGAAGCGGTAGCCTGACCTCCCCCCGTGCGGTCAAGGGGTCGGTGGACATCCGGAGCGCCTCCCCGCGGCCGCGCCGGTCCGCGGGGCGTGGCGGCCGGCCGGGTCGCCCCTGCGCGCCGCCCGCGAGGCGCACGTCGTGCATCGCGGGCGCCCCGAGGAGGTGCTGCCATGGTCAGTCTGATCCGCAGAGAGAGAGAGAGAGAGCAGGAGCCACGGAGGCAGATGATCCGCCGGGATCCATTTCAGATGTTCCGGGAGTTCTTCCGCGACCCCTTCGCGATGACCCCGCTCGACATCGAGTGGCCCCGCCGGGAGCTCGAGTCGATGCTGCCCGCGCGGGTCTTCTCCCCCGATATCGAGGTGAAGGAGACGCACGACCGCTACCTGTTCTGCGCCGACGTGCCCGGCATGCGTGACGAGGACGTCGAGGTGTCGGTCTCCGGCAACCGCCTGACGATCAGCGGCCGCCGCGAGGAGACGAAGGAGGAGGGCGAGGAGGGCGCGCAGTACCACGTGTACGAGCGGAGCTACGGCTCGTTCACGCGCTCGTTCGTGCTCCCCGAGGGCGTCAACCTGGAGGGGATCAAGGCCGATCTCAAGAGCGGCGTACTCCAGGTCGAGGTGCCCAAGCGGGCCGTCACGCCGTCGAAGCACATCCCGATCGGCCGCGGCGCGGCCGCGCCGGAGATCGAGGCCGGGGAGAAGGAGAAGAAGAAGCCCGAGGAGCGCAAGGGCGAGGAGCAGAAGCAGCCGAAGGCGGCGTGAGCGCCGCGCGCGGATCACGGAGGCCGGCGGCGCCGGGGGCGCTGGCCGGCCTCGGGTCCGTGGGTCGGGTGATCAACGGAAGCTCGCGAGCGCCGCGATCGCCGCGAACCCGAGCCCCACCAGCGCGGCGAGCACGAGGACGCGCAGCGCAGGCTCCGACCGCGCCGCCGAGATCAGCCGCTCCCGATCCGCGGCCTCGATCGGCGCGGCCGCTCCGTCCTCGCCCGCGCGCCCGGTCGACGCCTCCTGGAGGTGCGCCTCGAGCTTCCGCGCCGCCCGCCGGCTCCGCAGGAGCAGGAGCAGCGCCTCCGCGAGCCCCGCCGCCCCCAGGACGGCGAGCCCCGCGCGCCGCGCTCGCCCCGCCCGCAGGCGCTCCCGGGCCTCCGCGGCCGGCAGCCCATCCGCGAGCAGCGCGATCCGCGGCGGCGTCACGGCCCGCTCCGGGGCGCCGGGCCCGATCGGCCACGCCACGGTCCCGGCCCCTTGCTCGTAGGGATCCCCGGCGATCACCGCGGCGATCGCGCCCTCGCCGAGCGCGACCGTCGCCTCTCCCGACCAGAACCCCGCCGCGTCCCTCGCGAGCGGCACCGCCGCGCCGCGCACGCGCCCGCGCTCGCCGACGATCGACACATACGCGCGCTCCCTGGGCGCCGGCGCGATGAGCCGCAGCCGCCCCGGCGCCTCCCCGCCCGGCGGCTCCAGCCAGATCGCGCCGGGCAGCACCGGCAGCCGCCCCGCCCATTTCCCCGCCGCCTCGCCGCGCGACGCCTCCACCGACACCTCGACCAAGTGGGATCGCGGCGTGATCCCCAGCCGAACCACGCCCCCCGCGTCTGCCTCCGCGACCGTTCCCGTTTCCGTGCCCGCGCCCGCGCCCGCGCCTGTTCCCGTTTCCGTGCCCG
>CAYQYG010000006.1:26792-51181 GCA_964421485.1 uncultured Polyangiaceae bacterium
GTTTCCGTGCCCGCGCCCGCGCCCGCGCCTGTTCCCGTTTCCGTGCCCGCGCCCGTTCCCAGGTCCGCCCCCTCCGCCGTCACCCTCACCCGCGCCCCCGCCGCCGGCGCCCCCTCCGCCCCCCTGATCCGCACCCGCATCTCCCCCGGGAACGGCGCCGCCAGCACCCCGCGCCCCGCGGCCACCTCCACCTGCAGCTCCCCCTGCGTCGTCCCCGGCACCGCCGCCTCTCCCATCGCGATCGGCGCCGGCTCTCCGAGCGGCAGCACCACCTCGATCAGCACCACCTGCCCTCGCGCCACCCGCACCGCGAGCGGCGCCTTCAGCCCCCCCGGCGCGCGCAGCAGCGCCTCGCCGATCCCGTCGGCTCCGGTCGCGCCGCGCCACGCCTCGAGCGGCGCGCCGCCCGACGTCGCCGTCACCTCCAGCCCTTCCACCGGCGCCGCGTCCTCCACGCCGAGCAGCCGCCGCGCCCCCTCGATCCGCAGCGCGAGCGCCTCGCCGCCCTCGACGGGCAGACCCCAGAGCTTCACCCCGACCGCCATCCGCTGCGCGCCGGGCCCCAGGATCGCCGCGGCCGCCAGCCCGATCGCGCCGGCCGGCAGCACGTACGTCGCGATGCGCTCCAGGGCGGACATGGGCCTCAGCATATCCGCACCCTTTGCGTCCCCGCCTTTCCTCCGATAGGAACCCGCCGATGTCCGCCGACAAGCCCGTCAAGCGCAAGCGCAAGGCCTCCGGGACCCAGGCCGAGGGCCGCTTCCTCCGCCTCCGGTCCGACCCGCGCAGCGAGCGCCGCTACGAGCCGAAGAGCTCGCCCGCGGCGTACCTCACCATGCTCGGCGGCTCCATCGGCGCGCTCGTGATCGGCGCGGGCGTCTATGGCCAGTGGATGCGCGCCGAGGAGCTCGGCCCGCACCCCTACGCGCCGTACCTGCTCGCCGCGGGCGCCGCGATCGTGATCGCCGCGCTCCTCTTCGGCAGCTGGGGCGCGCGCCCCGTCCGCGTCGGCGACGCCGGCGTCGCGTCCGAGAAGGGCCCCGGCGAGATCGAGCGCATCGCCTGGTGCGACGTCACCCGCGTCCTGCTCTCGGCCGAGGCCCTCACGATCCAGGCCGCCGGCGCGTCGATCTCGATCCCCCTCCGCGTCCACCCCGCGGCCGCGGCCCGCGCGCTCGCCGAGGCGCGCGCCCGCGTCCCCTCCCGCGCCGGCGACGTGAAGGAGGGCGCCCTGCCCGCGCCCGACGACGGGGCCGGCGAGGTCCTCCAGCTCGATCCGCCGCAGGTCGCCGGCCAGCGCTGCAAGGCCACCGACAAGCTCATCGCCTTCGAGGAGGACGCCCGCCTCTGCGGCCGCTGCGGCGAGCTCTTTCACAAGGACGGCGTGCCGAAGAGCTGCGCCACCTGCGACGCGCCGCTGCGCGCTTAGCTATAGCCCGAAGCGCGCCGCGTTCGCGCGGAGGAACGCGAGGTAGACCTCGGCCTCCTGGTGCGCCGGCACCTCGCCTGCCTCGATCGCGTCCTCCAGGGCCTTCTTGAGCTCGCCGATCCGCCGCGAGGGCGGGATCCCGAAGGACTTCATGATCGCGTCGCCGATGCCGCTCGGCAGGGGCGGCACGACGGCGTCCTCCTCGGCGACCTTGCGCACGCGCTCGGCCAGCTCGCTGATCTGCCGCAGCCCGCGCTTCTTCTTCTCGGGCCGCTTCGTCGTGATGTCGGCCCGCGACAGGTCGAGCAAGTCGGGGAGCGCGTCCCCGATCTCCTTCGCGAACCGCCGCACGGCGCTGTCGGTCCACGACGCGTCGTACTGGCTCGCCCGGAGGTGGTGCAGGATCAGGAACCGCACGGTGCCGCGCAGCGCCTCGTCCCTCGCGAAGAGCGGCAGCCGCCGGTCGATCCTGTCGAACATGCGCGCCCCGACCTCGGCGTGCCCGAAGAAGTGCACCTCGCCCGAAGGGGAGATCGAGCGCGTCCTCACCTTGCCGATGTCGTGCAGCAGCGCCGCCCAGCGGACCTCGAGCCGCGGCACCGCCTGCCGCACGACCTGCTTCGTGTGCTTCCAGACGTCCTTGTGCCGCCACTCGCCGTCGCCGAAGCCGACCATCGCCTCGACCTCGGGCAGCATCGCGCCGAGCGCCCCGCACTCGAGCAGCGCGTCGAGCCCGGCCTCGGCGTCGTTGCTCATCACGACGCGGTCGAGCAGCGTTCGCACCTCGCCCCCGTACTGCCCGACGGCCGCCTTGAAGTCGGCCGGCAGCGCCCGCACGGCCTCGACCCGGGGTTCGGGGCGGAGGGCGCCGGATGGCGACCCGGAGCCCCGGATGTCAAGCTGCGCGCCCGCGACCTCGACGATCCGCGCGCCGCCCGCGGCGCCTTCGCGGCCGTCCGCCGCCTCCGCGCGCAGGGCGGCCCGCTCGAGCGCCTCCATCGCGCGCGCGGGGTTCGCTGCCTGCTGATCGGGGGTCTCCTGCACGCCTGCCTTCCGAGCTTCGAGGTTCGAGGTTGGTTGCGCGCCGCGCGGCGCCGACCGGGCGCGGCGGACACGCCGATGTAGTCGGTCGCGGCCGGGGCGCAAGACCCGGCGGGGCGGGAGGCCGCCGGGTCAGCGGAGCAGGCGCGGGTCGATGATGGAGCGCACGTCCCAGCGCCGTTCGGGGCGCAGCGGATCGGCCGCCGCGAGCTCCAGGATGACGACCATGGCGGTGCAGAAGCCGCCCCGGAGGGGCGCGTGACCCCGGCCGGGCGCGGCCGTCGCGAGGGCGCGGACGAGCTCTTCGACATTGGGCTGGTGGCCGATCAGGAGCGCGTCCGCGCCGTCCTTGCCGAGCCGCGATGCCAGCGCGATCGGCGGGTCCGCGTCGAGCGAGAGGTCGTCGTGCAGCTCGATGTCGTCCGCGCCGCCGAGCAGCGCGCCCGCCACGATCTCGGCCGTCTCGCGGGCGCGCCGGAGCGGGCTCGCCAGGACCCGCGGCCTGGGGTTCGGGGCGGAGGGCGGCGCCAGCCGACCTGGAGCCCTAAGTGGGGCTGCCGCGTGGACGGCGCGGAGCTCCGCCGCCACCCGCTCGACGCGCGCGCGGCCCTCGGTGGTCAGCGCGCGGTCGGCGTCGCGGCCGCTCGGGGCCCGGTCCTCGGCCGGGCCGTGGCGCATCACGTAGAGCCGCATCGACGGCTAGTTCGTGGCCTTCGGGGGTTGCCGGCGGGCTTCGGCCGCGGGCGCCGCGGGCGCGGCCTCGCGGCCCTTGCCGCCCTGCGGGGCGGGCGGCGCGGCCTCGCCCGGCTTGCCGCCGGCCCGGGCGATGCCGTGCTTGGCCAGCACCTGCGCCTCGATCTTGTCGAGCACCGCCGGGTGCTGCTCCAGGAAGGTCCGCGCGTTCTCCCGCCCCTGGCCGATGCGCTCGCCCTGGAACGAGAACCACGACCCGCTCTTCTCGACGATCGAGGCCTCGGTCGCGAGGTCGATCACGTCGCCGCTGTGGCTGATGCCCTGGCCGTAGAGGATATCGAACTCGACCTCGCGGAAGGGCGGGGCGAGCTTGTTCTTCACGACCTTCACGCGGGTCCGGTTGCCGACGACCGCCGGCTCCTTGCCGCCCGCCGCGGCCTCCTTGATGGCCCCGATCCGGCGGATGTCGAGCCGGACCGACGCGTAGAACTTGAGCGCGTTGCCGCCGCTCGTCGTCTCCGGGCTGCCGAACATGACGCCGATCTTCATGCGGATCTGGTTGATGAACATGAGCAGGCACTGCGACCGGGCCACGGTGCCGGTCAGCTTGCGGAGCGCCTGGCTCATGAGGCGGGCCTGGAGGCCGACGTGGCTGTCGCCCATGTCTCCCTCGATCTCGGCCTTGGGCACGAGCGCGGCGACCGAGTCGACGACGATGATGTCGACCGCGTTGGACCGGACGAGCATGTCGGCGATCTCGAGGGCCTGCTCGCCGTAGTCCGGCTGGGAGATGAGCAGCTCGTCCGTCTTGACCCCGAGCTTCTTGGCGTAGTTCACGTCGAGCGCGTGCTCGGCGTCGATGAAGGCCGCCGTGCCCCCTGCCCGCTGCACCGCAGCGATCGCGTGGAGCGTGAGGGTCGTCTTGCCGCTCGACTCCGGCCCGTAGATCTCGACGATGCGCCCCCGCGGGTAGCCGCCGATCCCGAGCGCGATGTCGAGCCCCAGCGATCCCGAGGGCACCGCCGCGACCTCGTCGTGGAGGGTCTGGCCGTCCTTGAGGCGCATGATCGCGCCTTTGCCGTACTCCTTCTCCACGCTGGCGATGGCGAGCTCGAGGGCGGCGTTCTTCTGCTTGGGGTTCCGTTCGTCGCTCATTGGGGACCTCGGGGGGGGCAAGGGAGGGGGGACGCCGCGATCGGCGCTTCCGCAAACTGCTTACTGGCCGATTGTTCAGCGCGCAAGATGCCCGTGCAAGGGATATGACAGAAAAAGTCCTAGTCTGGCGACGCTGGGCGGGGCGGGCGAGGGGGCGGGAGCGAGCACGGGAGCGGACACGGGACGCCCGGCGCGTCCGTGGTAGGGTGCGGGGCTGATGAAGCCGCAGGCGAAGCCGTTCCCGCTCGCGGCCGTCGTGGCGGCGGCGCTGTTCTTCGCGGTGAGCGCGGGGATCCTCCTGCTCCGCGGCGCGCCTGGGCGCTCGACCGGCCGCGGCGCGGGCCCGGCCATGAGCGCCGCCGCGCCGCCTCGCGGGGCGAAGTAGCCCTCGACTAGAACAGCCCTATGGAGAAGTGGAAGGCGCCGAAATCCTCCCACGGGCGGCGGATGAGGTTCACGCCGTAATCGAGGGCGAGGGGGCCGATCGGGGTGCCGATGCGGAGGCCGGCGCCGGCCGCGTAGCGGAGCGCGAGGAAGTCGATCTCGGCGGGGTCGACCCAGAGGTTGCCGGTGTCGAGGAAGACGCCGACCTGGAGGAGCGAGGTCAGCGGGAAGCGGAGCTCGGCGCGGGGGTTCAGGGACACGTCGCCGCCGCGGATCGCGACGTCGTCGATCGTGAGGCGCTCGCCCTGGGCGTTCAGCTCGCCCTTGATGATCCGCTGGGCCACGTCCTCGGGCACGACCGAGTCGACGAGGAAGGCGCGGAGCGAGTCGACGCCGCCGAGGAAGAAGAGCCTGTCGGGGTAGGTCTGGCTCGCGGCGTCGAGCTGGAGGTTGTAGCCGGCCGCCATGCTGAGCGCGACGACGGTGCGGCGCTCCGCGGGCCGCTTCGACGGGTTGAGCGGCACGTAGCCGGCCACGCGGCCCGTGAAGCGGAGGAAATGGCTGTTGATGGTGGCCGTGTTGCCGCCGATGTCCGACGGGAACGCGTTCACGTGCTCGGCGGCGCCCGCGATGAGCACGCCGGTCGTGGCCGCGAAGGGGCTGTCGCGCGCGTCCCAGGAGATGTGTGCGCGCTGCGCGAGCGCGATCGTGCGGCCCTCGGGGACGCGGAGCAGGCTGATGGCGTTGTTGAGCGCGTCACGGTCGAAGATGCCGACGTCGTTGAGCTCGGCGCTGGTCGCGAGCTGGGTCGTGAGGGAGCGCCGCGCGCGGTAGGTCACGGTGGGGATGAGGGCCTGCTTGGTGAGGCCGAAGTCGCGCTGGTTGTCGCGGACGTCGATGCCCTCCACCGAGAGGCTGACCAGCGGGCCGAGGCCGATCTCGGGGAAGTTGATCGAGACCGTGTCGCGCCGCTCCAGGCGCTCGCTGACGCGCAGGCCGGCGTAGTTCTCGCGCACGGCCTCGTCGAGGATGAAGATGTCGAACAGGTAGCTGAGCTGGACCCGCAGCGTGAGCGCGATGGCGAGGCCCGCGATGTTGCGGTGGCCGTACTCGAACGCGAAGCGGATGCCCTCGCCCGTGGAGAAGCCGATGCGCGGGTCGAGGTACTGGGGGAGCTGCTCGACGACGGTGACGACGACCCGCTTGTTCTTCTGCGGGACGTCCGGGTCCTCGAGCGCGATCGCGACGCTGGAGAAGGTGCCGAGCGTGGCGATGCGCTCCTCGCTGATCCGCGCGAGCGCCTGGCGGTAGGGCGCGCCGTCGCGGAGGGCGAGGCGGCCGCGGATGAGCTGCTCCTCGGTGCGGACGGCGCCCTTGATCACGAAGCCGGTGATCGTGACGCGGTCGCGCTCGGTGATGAGGAACCGCGCGCGCGCGCGCGTGCGGTCGGGCGACGGCTCGATGACCGTCCGCACCTCGGCGTACGCGTACCCGAGGTTCCTGTACTCGTCGAGCAGCCGGAGGCGCGCGGCGTCGAGGTCGAGGCTCGAGAGCGGCTTGCCCACCGCGAGGTCCGCGACGCGCGCGAGCCACTGCTCGGTGAACGCGCCGCCCTGCGCGCAGAGGGCGCGATCGCGCTCGTCGAGCGGCTCGCCCCGACCGCAGAAGCCGCGGTTGCCCTCGAACGCGAGGTCGTAGAGCGTCGTCTGCGGGCCGAGGTGGATCGGGATCCGGAGCGTCACCTCGGGCGCGCAGTCGACGTGGCGCGCCGGATCGGGGCGGCAGAGGAGCGACTCGGGCGGGGAGGGCTCCGGGAGGGGCAGATCGAGATCGTCCTTCGCGCAGCGCGCGACGGCCCGCTCGCGCTCGGGCTCCGGCACGCACCTCCCGGGCGGCGAGCCCTTCGAGCACGTCGCGCGCAGGACCGAGACGGGGCCGACGATCGCGTTGAGGTACCCCTTGCTGTAGTAGAGCTCGCGCAGGTGCTTCAGGGCGCGCTCGTACGTCTCGGCGTCGTACGTCATCGCGGGGTTCAGGTCGACGGGGCGCGCGCGCCCGCCCGCCCCCTGGGTGGGGCCGAAGAGGTCGCTCACGGCCGCCGCGTCGGGCAGGTTGAAGAGCTCGGCGCCGGGGAGATCCTCCTCGAGGAAGCTCTGGATCTCGGCGCCGACGTCGTCCGCGGTGAGGTCGCCGGTCAGGCAGGGGAAGACGCGGCGCGTGACGCGGACCTGCTCGTGCTCGCGGATCGTGAACGCGAGGTGGTGGACCGGATCGGCCGGCCCGCCGCGCTCGCGCGCGGAGATCTCCACGTCGAGGAAGCCGCGGCGCACGTAGAAGGCCCGGAGCTTGTCCACGAGCGCCTCGGCCCGCGTGTCCGCGGCCTCGTCGAGCTCGAGCGCGTCCTTGAGCGCGTCCGCGTCGAAGGCGCGGTTGCCGTCGAACGCGGGCACGATCCGCGGGCCGGGGGTGAGGTAGACGTAGAGGTAGCTGTACGGGCCGACGTGCAGCACGCGGTGGGCGACCTCGGCGCGGTGGAAGCCCGCCTTGCGCAGGACGTCGGCCATCTCGCGGTCGGCCTCGGAGAAGGCGAGCTCGTCGACGCGCGCGCCCTGGCCGAGGCGGTACTGCCGCTTGAGCTCGCCGACCTCGCGGTCGGCCGCGGGCTCGATGACGAACACCCGCTGCGCGACCGTGCGCGGCGCGCCGGGCGAGACGTCGATCGCGACGACGACGCGCATCGGATCGTCGGTGTCGGCGGTGTCGACCTCGACGGCCACGGCCGGGTAGCCGTGCCGCCGGTAGTGGTCCCGGACCCGCTCGGCGATCTCCGGCAGCATGGGCCCGGTGACCTCGCCGCCCTCGGCGATCCTGGCCGCCTCGATCGTGCCCTCCCGCTCCAGCGCGCCGCCGCTGATCTGCACCGCCGCGACGAGCCGCCGCGGGAGCACGAAGAGCCGGAGCGCCGCGCCCTCGCGCGCGGAGGCCGCCTCGGCCGAGGCCCGCGCGAAGTAGCCGGTCGCGAGCAGCTCCCGGATCGCGCGGCGCGCGGCCTCGGCGCTGAGGGGCTCCCCGAGCTCGACCGAGGCGATCGGCTGCACCTTGGGCCACCGCCCGCCCTCCGCGTGGACCTCGATCGTGACGATCGGCTTGCCGGCGAGCTCGCCGAGCTCGATCGCGCCCGCCAGCGCCGGGATGTCCGCGCCCAGCGCGCGGTCCTCGCCTGCCAGCACGGCCTCGTTCGCCGCGGAGCGATCCGGATCGAGCCGCCCTCGCGCCGGAGCGCCCGCGGGCTCGTCGGCGCGCGCGGGCGCCGCGAGGGTCACGGCGCAGAGCAGGAGGAGGGTGAGCGCGAGACGGAGCATCTGCCGCCGGAGCGCGTCGAGCGTAGCCCGGGTGGCGGGCGGTTGGGCAGGTACTCCGACGCGCCCTCAGGTCACGGGCAGCTCGCGCCGCAGAGGAAGCTCGCCTCGTCGACGCAGAGGGCATCCCAGCCGAAGTTGGGGTCGCAGCACGCGCTGTCGTTGGCGCAGACCGTCGAGGCGCACTGGCTGCAGCCGTCCACCAGCGCGGCGCCGGCCTCGCACACGCTGTGGGAGCAGCCGCAGGAGTTGCCGCACTCGAGCTCGACGTCGATGAGGCACTGGCTGTCCCAGCTCGTGGTGCAGCACTGCGGATCGGCGATGCAGACGAGCGTGACGCAGGGATCGCAGCCATTGACGAGCGGGGCGCCCATCACGCAGACGTCGTGCGTGCAGGCGCCGGGCGGACAGGCGCCGCAGTCGACCTGGCAGGCCTGGCAGCTCTCGACGGGCTCGCAGACGCCGTCGCCGCAGACGGGCGGGCAGATGCCGCAGTCGGCCTCGCAGACGTCGCACTGCTCGCCGAGCTGGCAGGAGCCGTCGCCGCAGATGGGCGGGCAGGCCCCGCAGTCGCCGGGGCAGTCGACGCAGGTCTCGGCGCCGTTGCAGGAGCCGTCGCCGCACGCGGGGCAGGCGCCGCAGTCGCCCGGGCAGTCGGCGCAGGTCTCGGCGCCGTTGCAGGCGCCGTCGCCGCATGCGGGCGGGCAGGCGCCGCAATCGGCGGAGCACCCCTGACAGGTCTCGGACGCGTCGCAGACCCCGTCGCCGCAGGCGGGCGCGCTGCCGCCGGCGCCGCCCGCGCCCCCTGCGCCGCCGCCCTCGCCGCCGCCCCCTGCGGACCCGGTCGAGGTCGTCGAGCCGGTGGTCGTGGTCGAGCTGCTCGTGGTGCCCGCCTTGTTCGTGGAGGTGTCGTCGCCGCAGCCTGGCGCGGCGGCGAGGGCGGCCGCGAGGAAGAGGGCGGCGCGGGGGAGCCTGGACATGGGTCGGAACCTCCTCGCGGCGTGACGGAGCGAGCCCGGCGCCGGCCGCGCGGCGCAGGGCCATCGTCACATCCTACAGGAGGGGCGCGCCGCGGCGAAATCGGGGGCGAGCCGCGGCCGATCCCCGGAGCGGTCCGGGTGCCTCGCCGATGTGCTCGTTTCCGGGCCGCGTCGCGTGGTAGGTTCGCGCCCCGTGCGAGGCACGGCATGAAGGAGATCCCCATCCTGGTCGGCGCGGTGGCGAACGATCCCAAGGTCGTCACGATCTGGGAGTGCTTCCGTGACCACTTCCGCGACCACGGCGTCGTCCTCGATTTCGCGCTCTTCTCGACCTACGAGCGCCAGGTCGACGCCCTGCTCCGCGGGCACGTCGACGTCGCCTGGGACAGCGCGATCGCCCACGTCCGCGTGAAGCGCGCCACCGAGGGCCGCTCCCGGTCGCTCGCGATGCGGGACATCGACCGCGACTTCCACAGCAAGATCCTGGTCCGGCGCGACGCGTCGATCCGGGCGCTCGCCGACCTCGAGGGCAAGGTGATGGCGGTCGGCAGCGCGGACTCCGCCCACGCGCGGGTCCTGCCGCTGCACTTCCTCCGCCAGGCGGGCGTGGCGATCTCGAACATCCAGCTCCTCCCCTTCGACGCGGATCTCGGCAAGCACGGCGACACGCCCCCGGGCGAGCTCGCCGCGCTCGCCGCGCTCCACGACGGCAAGTCCCAGGCGGCCGCGATCGGCGACTCCGTCTGGATGGCCGAGCACTCGGCCGGCCGCATCGACCCGCACCGCGTCGACGTGCTCTGGACGACGCCCGCGTACGACCACGCGATGTTCGACGCGCTCCCGAGCTTCCCCGAGCCCCGCGCCGAGGCCTTCCAGCGGGTCCTGCTCGGCATGATCTGGAAGAACCCGAAGCACCGCCGGATCTTCGAGCTCCTGGGCCACAAGCAGTGGCTCCACGGCCGCGACGACCGCTACGGCGCGCTCGACGCCGCGCTCTCCACGGACCTCGCGCCCTAGCGGCGAGGCCCGCTATTCGAACTCGAGCCGCCAGCGCAGGTCGGCGCCGAGGTTGCCGAGCGACGAGCTCGAGGCGTCGTTCGCGTTGTCGTACGAGCCCTGCACGCTCATCCGCTGGTTCAGGCGCCACTCCACGCTGGAGCGGACCTCGCGGCTCTCGGTGAGCCCCGTCGTCACGTTCGCGCGCACGTCGTCGGTGATCCGCTTGCCGAGCGTGACCGTGGGCTCGCTGCGGCCGGTGCGCGACGAGTAGCCGCTGCCGAAGCGGAACTCGTCGATGAGCGGCACGATCGTCTTCACCGCCTTGTCCGCGCCGGTGAGGGTCGAGAGCGCCTCCAGCCCGACGGTCTCGCCGAGGGACGTCGCGAGGCCGCGGTCGATCTCGGCGCGCGTCATGCCGAGCGTGAGCAAGAGCACGATGTCCTCCTGGCTCAGCGCGGGATCGCTGGTCAGCGCGAGGCGCAGATCCTCGACGTCGCCGTGGGCGTGCAGCTTGATCCGCCACTGCCCGCTCGTGCTGGCCGGGCTGCCCGCGCCCGCGGAGCCGCCCGGAGCCGCCGCTCCGCCCTCGGCCGCGGCGGGCTCCGACGCGGCCCCTCCGTAGCGCCGGTACTCGGTCTCGGCGCGCACGTCGACCTTGGGGGCGATGCGGTACGGGTCGTCGAAGCGGACGTGGCCCTCGCGCACGTCGAACTCGGTCGTGCGGAGCGTGAGCTTGGAGTCGGGCAGGATGCGGAGCAGCCCGCGCGCGCCGAAGCGCTGGTTCGTCCCCGAGAGCGTGAGGCCCGGCGGCGAGACCTCGAGCTTCATGTCCACCAGGTTGTTCGAGAAGCGCAGCGGCTTCGGCGACACGATGTTGACGTCGAAGCGGACCACGTCGCCGGCCGGATCGTAGGTCTTCACGTCGGTCCGCTGCCGCCCCGTCAGGCCGCCGAGGTCGACGCTCATCGCGATCGGCCGCGTGTAGCTGAAGGACGTCAGCGAGATCGTGCCGCGCACGTCGGGCAGGCTCTGCGCCTCGGCGTCGCCCTCCTCGCCCTCGAGCGAGGGGTGGAAGCTCGCGTCGAGGTCCGCGTCGGCCGTGAGGTTCACGCCCTCGGCGACCGGCAGCCGCACCCCGCGCGCGACGATCGCCGCCTGCGCCGTGCCGAGCGTGAGCCCGCGGATGGGCATCCGCCCCGTCGCGGTGATCGTCCCCGCGCCGAGCCGCGCCGACGCGCGCTTCAGCCGCACCTCGCCGCCGCCGATCGAGATCCCGACGTCGATCTGGTCGAGCGCGACGGGCAGGCCCTCGACGTCGAGCGTGCCGTCCTTGAGCTCCGCGGCGCCGGCGTAGCGGAGCTGCGCGATCGGCCCCGTCACGCGCAGATCGGCCTGCACGGTGCCGCTCGCGCGCTTGATCGCCGGGATGTCGGCCCCGAGCCTGGACAGGCTGGTCGGCTCCACGCGCACCCCGAGGTCGAGCTCCGGCGCCGTGACCGCCTTCCGCACCTGCCCGCCGGCGACGAACGTCGCGGAGAGGCCCGACGCGGTGCGGCCCTCGAGGCGCAGCTCGGGCACGTCGAGCTCGTTCGCCGCGAGCCGGATCGGCCCGCTCGGGCTCGCGAGCCTGAGCTTCCGGCCCGAGCGCTCCACCTCGAGCGCCTCGAGCGACAGCGTCATCGCGGCGCGGCGCGGATCGGCGAGCGGCAGCTTCTCGATGTCGAGCGCCGCGGTGAGCGACCCCTTCGGCGGCGCGGCCGTGAACGCGACGCCCGGGATCAGGTTCGCGAGCTTGCCGAGGTCCAGCCCGTCCGCGCGGACCTTGCCCGTGACGACCTTCCTGTCCTGCTGCGTGATCCGTACGTTGTCGAGCGTCACCTGCCCGCCGAACAGCCCGCCGTTCACCTGGAATTCGCCGCTCGGCAGGTCCTTCTCGTACTCGGCGATGTCGAAGGGCGCGGTGCGCGGGTTCCCGCAGCGCGTGCGCCCGAGGACCTTCGGCGCCGCGCCGGCCGGCACGATCGCGAGCGACAGGCGGGACGCGGGCAGGCTCGAGGGCCCGATGCGCACGCGCGAGACCTGCACGTCGGCCGCGCCCTCCATGCGCGCGAGCGTCCCGCCGATCGTGGCGACCATCGACACCGACCCGTCGAAGAGCGGCCCCGCGCGCCCGAGCGCGTCGAGGCGGCCGAGCGGGATCCCGCTCACGGTCGCGCTGCCCTTCACCACGCCGCCGTGCCGCACCGACGCGCTCGCGAGCACCGTCCCGGAGCCCTTGCGGAGCGCGGCCGAGCGGAGATCGATCCGCATGCCGTCGGAGCCCGCCTCCTGGTCGTCCCAGACGAGGTCCAGATCCATGTCGCCGTCGTCGAAGGACTCGCCGAACAGCTTCACCTTCTCCGCGCGCATCGCCGCCCGCACCGAGAGCAGCCCGCCGCCGCAGCGGTCCTCGCGCCCGCCGAGCGCGTAGCGCACCCGCGCCGTGCCGAGCGCCGTGCCGTCGTACGCGGCGAAGCGCGGATCCTTGTCGAAGCGGAAGATCTCCTTGAAGTCCTTGAGCGCGAGCCCCGGCGCCTCGCGCGTGTCGACGTCCGCGTCCACCACCACGTCGGCCCCCGCGTCGAACGCGATCCGCACCGAAGGCGCCCGGATCCGGCTCTGGCCGTGGCGGATCCGCGCGTCGTCGAGCCGGAGCACGAGCGGCTCGAACGTCACGCGGCTCGGCTCCACGTCGCCCACCGGGAACCCGCCGAAGGCGAAGCGCTCGATCGCGAGCTCGCCGAGGATCTTCGGGTGATCGAAGGGCCCGTGCACGCCCACGCGCAGATCCGCGACCCCCGCCATCTCGATCGAGGCGATCGGGGAGACATCCGCCAGATCGACCTTCGACCCCTCGTAGACCTCGATATCGAGCACGCTCTCGAAGCCGAGCGAGACCGTCGTGCGGAGGTGCGATCGCGGCGTATCGACCGCGAAGTTGGAGAGCACGATCGCGCTCGGCCGCACCTGGAACGTGCCGTGGACCGTGCCCTCCTTGACCCCCATCATGTGCCGGCGCGCCGGATCGGTCGTCGGCTTGTCGAAGATCTCGAAGCCGCGCGTCTGCACCGTGAGCGGCCCCTCGAGCGCGAGCGGGCTCAGCGTCCCGCCGAAGTGGTCGAAGCGCCCCTCCCGCAGCGTCCACGCCACGTGCGCCCGCGGGTGCGCCCCCAGATCGCGCAGCAGGCCCGGGAGCTCCACGTCCTCGAGCGTGATCGGCCCTGCCTTGAGCGGCACGCCCTCCGCGAAGGGCCGCACCTCGACCCGCTCCATCTTGAGCATGCCGTCGGCCCACGCGACCTGCGCGTCCTCCAGCCGGATCGCCTCGCCCGTCGTGGAGACCTTCCCGCGCAGGCTCGTCGCGAAGACCTTCCCGTCGATCCCGGGCCGATCGGCCTCGATCGTCCCCTCCACCCGCGGCAGCCGCGCGCCCGCCTCGTACTCCGCCTCGACGTCGAGCACCACCGCCCCGGTCGCGTGCGGCAGATCGACGAACCGGTGCGCCAGCGCGGCCGGCACGCGCGCCCGCACGCGGCCGCTCGCCCTCGTGGGCGCGCCCTGATCGAGCCCCACGAGCCGCAGCGCGCCCAGCTCGATCTCCACTGCGCGCCAGTCGCCGGGCGAGAGCCGGCAGGAGGGCGCCGTCCCCGGATCCGGGTCGAAATCGGCCGACCCCTGGAGCGTCAGCCGCCGGACCAGCACGCTGCCCGGCTCCACGCGCACGCGCGTATCGAAGCGGCAGATGACGTCCTCGTCCACGCTGTCCTCGAGGTCCTCGCGCCCCGGCGTCGCGTGCGCGCGGCTGATCGTCGTCCGCCCCGCGCGCAGCGCGATCTCGAACGCGCTCCCCTCCTCGGCCGAGACGTCGAGATCGACCCCGCGCGCCACCGCGCGCACCCCCTCGATGTCGAGATCGAACCGCGCGTCCGTGATCTCGATCGACGAGAGCGGCGCGCGCTCCGGGCCCCCGCCGCCGCCCTTCGACTCCGGCGGCTTGAACGCCAGGTTCCGGAGCTCCCCGCCCGCGATCACCGCGCGCACCCGCGGTCCGATGATCTCCACGTCCCCCGCGTCGATCTCCCCCGCGAGCAGCGAGAACAGCCGCGGCCGCACCCCGACGCGCTCGACCTCGAGGAACGGCCCCCCGCCGTCGGACGCGTCCACGACCACGTCCTCCAGCGCGATCATCAGCGGCCACGCCTGCATGTGGACCGCGTAGCGCGCCGACACGCCCAGCTCGTCGCGCAGGAGCGCCGCCGTCTCGCGCGCGGCCCAGGCCTGCACCCGCGCGGTCCGCACCAGCACGCCCAGCGCGAGCGGCACCGCCCCCACGATCGCGAAGACCACGCACAGGGCGATCGCCGCGACCCGCCCCCAGTCCCGGCGGGGCCTGGGGGCCGAGCGCTTCTCCTTCGCCCCGAGCATGGAGCGATCCTAGCAGGCCGCGCGGAGCGCCGCCCCGCGCCTCACGGCGGCGTGATCCCGTACACGGCCAGGATCGGCGCGTGGTCCCCTGCGGCGTCGATCGTCGCGTCGTGCGGGATCTTCACCGACGCCGGCTGGAGCATCGAGCGCAGCACCGGGTTCATCATCTGATGGTCCACCAGCTCGAGGCTCCCGTTGAAATCGTACGTCCACCGCCCCGCGCTCGCGACCTGGTCCGCGGCGTCCTCGAACGCCGCCTCGCCCGACCCCTGCACCGCCACGACCGGCGGCGATCCGGGCACATCGTTGAAGTCCCCGAGGATCGTGATCGCCGCCGTCGGATCCGCGGCGGCCAGCTCGTCCGCGATCGCCCGCGAGCGCTGCGCCTCGGCCAGCCGCTTGTCCGGATCGTCCGGCGGCCCCTTGGACCTGTAGTGCACCCCGATCAGGATCACGTGCCGCCCGTTCTGCGACACGTGGAACTCGATCGCGTCGCGCGCGAACGTGTAGATCGGCCCCTGCGTCCCGACCTTCGTGAACTGGTCGTCCTTGTGCGACACCACGCTGTCGAACGGGATCTTCGAGATCGCCCCGATGTCGATCCCCCGCGGATCGGTCGACTCCACGAGCGCCCGGTTCGGGTACGCGCCGTCGAGCTCCAGCTCGTCCAGCTCGTCGAGCACCCCGATGTTCTCGACCTCCTGGAGCACCGCGATGTCCGGATCCAGCGCCTTGATCACCGCCCCGACGGCCTTTCGCTTCGCGTCGTACTGCGCGGGCGTCAGCACCACCTCGCCGTCGGCCGTGCTGTCGTCGACGTCGTTGAAGAAGTTCCGCGTGTTCCAGTTCATCACGCGCAGCGCCGTGCCCGGCGCGCTCCCCCCCTCGCCGCCGCCCCCCTGCCCGCCGCCGCCCCCCGTGCCCGACGACGTCGTACCTCCGGTCGAGCTCGTGGTCGTCTCGTCGGTGCGGCACCCGGCGGCGGCGATGAGCGCCCCGAGCGCGAGCGGCGCGAGGAAGCGGTGGAGCATGGCCAAGTTTCGGCGACCTCCCCGCCCCCTGCCAACCCGGAAAAGGGCCGTCCCCCGCCGCCGCCTTGCTTTTTCAGCCCGCCGTCAGCTTCCTGTAACGGAACTTTCGCGGCTCCGCCGCGCTCCCGCCCAGCCGCCGCTTCAGATCCGCCTCGTAATCGGCGTAGTTCCCCTCGAACCAGACCACCTTGCTGTCCCCCTCGAACGCCAGGATGTGCGTCGCGATCCGGTCGAGGAACCACCGATCGTGGCTGATCACCACCGCGCACCCCGCGAACTGGAGCAGCGCCTCCTCGAGCGAGCGCAGCGTGTCCACGTCCAGGTCATTCGTCGGCTCATCGAGCAGCAGCACGTTCCCGCCGCGGCGGAGCAGCTTTGCCAGGTGCACCCGGTTCCGCTCGCCGCCTGACAGATCCCCCACCTTCTTCTGCTGATCGCTCCCTGTGAAGTTGAAGCTCGCCACGTACGATCGCGAGCTCACCTCCCGCTTGCCGACCGTGATCCGGTCCTCGCCGCCCGAGATCTCCTGCCAGACGTTCTTCGCCGGATCGAGCGCGTCGCGCGACTGATCCACGTACGCGAGCTCCACCGACTCGCCGATGCGGAGCGTCCCGCCGTCCGGCTGCTCCTGCCCCATGATCATCCGGAACAGCGTCGTCTTCCCGGCCCCGTTCGGCCCGATCACGCCCACGATCCCGCCGCGCGGCAGCGAGAACGACAGGTCGTCGATCAGCAGCCGGTCCCCGTACCCCTTGCGCAGCCCCTTTGCCTCCACGACCACGTTCCCGAGCCGCGCCCCGGCCGGGATGTGGATCTCGTTCTGCTCCACCACCTTGGCCTTGTCCTCGGCGAGCAGCGTCTCGTAGGCCGCGAGCCGCGCCTTGCTCTTCGCCTGCCGCGCGCGGGGCGCCATCCGCACCCACTCGAGCTCCCGCTCCAGCGTCCGCTTGCGCGCCGTCTCCTGCTTCTGCTCCACCTCGAGCCGCTTCTTCTTCTGCTCGAGCCACCCCGAGTAGTTCCCCTCGTACGGGATCCCGCTCCCCCGATCGAGCTCCAGGATCCACCCCGCCACGTTGTCGAGGAAGTACCGATCGTGCGTCACCGCCACGACCGTCCCCGCGTACTCCCCGAGGAACCGCTCCAGCCACGCCACGCTCTCCGCGTCGAGGTGGTTCGTCGGCTCGTCGAGCAGGAGCAGGTCCGGCTTCTCGAGCAGCAGCCTGCAGAGCGCCACGCGCCGCCGCTCCCCGCCCGACAGGTGATCCACCACCGCCTCCGGCGGCGGCAGCCGCAGCGCGTCCATCGCGCGCTCCACCACCCGATCGATCTCCCACCCGTTCGACGCGTCGATCTTGTCCTGCAGCGCCGAGTACTCCTCGAGCAGCTCTTCCATGTTCGGCGGCGACTCACCGAGCAGCCCCCCGATCTCCTCGAACCGCTGCACGAGCGACCGCGTCTCGTGCACGGCGGCCTCGACCTCCTCGCGCACCGTCTTGCCCGCCTCGAGCCGAGGCTCCTGCGACAGGAACCCCACCCTCGTCCCCTCGGCCGGCTTCGCCTCGCCGAGGTGGTCCTTGTCGACCCCCGCCATGATCCGGAGCAGCGTGCTCTTGCCCGCCCCGTTGGTGCCGAGCACCCCGATCTTCGCGCCCGGATAGAAGGAGAGCCACAGCCCCTTCAGCACCTCCTTGTTCGGGGGGTGGACCTTCCGGACGTCCTGCATCGTGAAGATGAACTGATGAGCCACGTGGTTTGCCTCTGCCTTCGCGGCCCCTGCCTCGAGGCCGGGCGCCGGGGCCGCGCTATGCGAGATCGCCGGCGTTCGGTCAAGGCCCGCGAGGAACCCCACGCGCGGCCAGCCGGATCCGCCGCCGTGCTCCGCGCTCAGCGCCCCCCGCGCCGCCCGAACGCCTGCTTCAGCGTCCCCAGATCGGCCCGCCCGATCTCCCCCGTCACCGCCAGCACCACGACGTACACGACCGCCACCCCGACCGCCTCCACCAGCACGAACGGCTTGCTCACCCAGGGCATCCGCGAACCTGCGGCCACTGCCGCCGCCACCGCGAGCCCCACCCGCACCGGCGTCAGCGCCGCCACCGCCCCGCCCGCCGCGCTCCGCAGCACGAACGCCCCGGCGATGGACGCCACCGCCAGCGCCGCCGACGTCGCCGCCGCCGAGTGCACCAGCATCCGCGGCCCGAACGGCGCCATCGGGATCGCCACCAGGCACCCGCTCGCCACCAGCACCACCGTCGTCGCCGTCAGCGCCGCAGCCGTCCGCTCGCGCCGCAGGCTCGTCAGCGCCGCCGACTCCACCCCCAGCACCGCGAACGTCCCCATCCCGATCGACAGGATCCTGAGCGCCTCCCCCCCGTTGCTCCAGATCTCCACCGGGAACGCGAACCGCAGCACGTGCTGCGAGAGCCCCGAGATCGGCGCGCACATCAGCCCCGCGAGCAGCAGCGCGATCCGCATCCCCGTCATCGTGTACCGCCGCACCGCCCCCGAGTCCCCGTCCGCCTGCGCCTTCGCGAGCATCGGGAACAGGATGAACGTCACCGAGACCAGCAGCTGATACGACAGGAACGCGAAGAGCTGCACCCCTCGGTACACCCCCACCAGCTCGTCCGCCGCGTCCGCCCCGAGCCCCGCCCGCGCCGCCGTATCCCCCACGATCCTGCTCACGATCATGAAATCGGTCTGGAGCAACAGATTCAGAAAGATCTGTGAGATCGCGAGCGGCAGCAGGAACGCGAGGTGCTGCTGCGCGGTCGGCCCCGCGTCCCCGCGCCGCCCGATCCCTGTCTTCAAGCCTGCGATCGGCACGATCAGCGCCGCCGACGTCACGAACCCCGCCGCAGCCCCCAGCACCCCGCTCTCCCCCGCCCGCAGGAACAGGATCGCCCCTGCCGCGATGCACCCCATCCGCATCGCCCCGTAGAGGACATCGAGCGCCGCCTGCGCGACGAACCTCCGCAGCCCGTTCAGCGACCCCACGAGCGGCGCATAGATCCCGTACAGCAGCACCACGGCCCCCACGAGCCGCAGCGGCGTCGTGATGTGCGGCGCCCTCATGAACGACGCGATCGCCCCCGCCGACAGCGCGAACGCCGCCGACAGCACGATCGCGAGCACCGCGTGCAGCCGGAGGGTCCTTCCGAACGCCTCCGCCGCCCTGTCCTCCGGCACCGCCGCGACCGCGCGCGAGACCCCCTGGATCGAGGTCGCCACGACCACGTTGTTCACGATCCCCACGATCGCGAGCACGCGCGAGATCTCCCCGTACCCGTCGACCCCGATGAGCCGCGGCAGGATGAGCTGCTGCACGAACCCGAAGAGGATGAACGAGACCTTCGCCCCCGCGATCGCGAGCCCTCCCCGCCCCGCGGTCTGCGCGGCCGTCGCGGCCGGCGGTGATCCCTGCGCGACGGCGGCGCCCGGCGGCGCCGGAAGCGGCAGCGGAGGAACGGAGTCAGCGGGAGGCGGCTCAGGCCGGGTGGCGTGGGGCACGGGGCCGCGGTTGTCGCAGAAGCGGGCGCGCGGGGCAAACCGCGCGAGCGCGGAAGCGGGTAGGGGAGCGGACGCGGGCGCGGGCGCGGGCGCGGCGACGGCCGCACGAGCTGGAGCGCAGGAGGCGCGCTCGGCGGCTGCGCGATCTGCTTGACCTGGGGGATGGGGCGACTATGCTGCGCCGGTCCTCAGAGCCATTCCAGCTTAGCTCAGTCGGTAGAGCAGGCGGCTGTTAACCGCCGGGTCGCTGGTTCGAGTCCAGCAGCTGGAGCCATTTTCTCGTAGCTTCCTTGCTCCCGAGGTTCCTCGAGCACGTCGCCGCTCCCGGAGCGGCTCAGTGATTTCCATCCTGGAAATGACTGCCATCGACGGCGTGAGCGTGACCTCCACACGCAAACGGAGCAGTCATGTGGCACGCTGCGCGTGCGACACTGCTGCGGAGATGGAGCCTTCCGATGAGCGAGCCTGCCGACACGGCGCCGAGCCTTCGCTACTTCCGCGCGAACGAAGGCCGCTGGCGCGCGCCATTCGTGTTCACGATCACTGACCGCGCGGCGTTCGCGCAGAGCCCCCTCGGCTGGCTCGATCGTCTCCGGGTGCGGCTGATGGTGCTCGCGCCGAGGCTGCTCGGCCCGCTCGTGATGGACACGCGCATGGACGCGACGAGCCGCATCGCCGCCGGCGAGGTCGTGCACACCACGCGCGTCTCGAAATGGGGCCTGCCGCTCTACGAGGCGACCGAGGTGTTCGCGCTCGATCCGAACGGAAGGGACATCGCCATATCGCGTCGCGAGCGCATGTGGCCGAGCCCGTTCTTCACGCGCGAGGAAGGGAGGAGCCGCGGAGCCGTCGAGCCGAGCGGCCAGCGCGCGCGCTACCTGTTCCCGTTCTTCGGCGCCGAGATACGCCAGACCGGCAGCATCGAGGACGGCGGCGTGCGCATCGTGCAGGAGACCGACTTCTCGCGCGTCGAGCTGCTGCTCGTGAGGAGGTGATCCACGCCCGCGCGACGCGCGACGAGGTCGTCCTCGCGCGTGGAGGCGAGCGCGCGAGAGGATGCCAATGAACCTGCAGCGCATTCAGGCTGAGCGTGTACCGTTCATCCACGTCGCTCCCCCGGCCGCGCGCGCGACCGTCGTGGGTGCTCCGGGGGGGGCGGCGCCATGACGCCGGCGACCGGCAGCGTCCCGGCCGCCGGATCGGCCGCCGACACCGCGAAGCGCGCGCGCGCATTCGTCGTCTTGATGGGCGTCGTCGCCCTCTTCGGCGACATGACCTACGAAGGCGCCCGCGGGCTCGTGGGGCCCTACCTCGCGCTGCTCGGCGCGAGCGCGGCGGCGGTGGGCTTCGCCGCCGGCCTCGGCGAGCTCCTTGGCTATGCCTTGCGCCTCTTCACGGGCTGGCTCGCGGACCGCACGCGCGCGTACTGGCCGCTCGTGATCGCCGGGTACGGCATCAACCTCGTCGCCGTCCCGGGCCTCGCCCTCGTGGGGAGCTGGGAGGCTGCGGTCGCGCTCCTGCTGCTCGAGCGGATCGGCAAGGCCGTGCGCAGCCCGGCCCGGAGCACCCTCGTCTCCTATGCGGCGACCGAGGCTGGAGTCGGCAAGAGCTTCGGGCTCGAGGAGGCGCTCGACCAGATTGGCGCCGTCAGCGGACCGCTGCTCACCGCCCTGGCCATCTGGGTCATGCGCGACGAGCCCGTGACGGCGCGCTATCAGGTCGCGTTCCTGGTGCTCCTCGCGCCGGTGCTGCTGAACCTCGCCTTCGTGCTGGGTGCGCGGCGCAGGTACCCTCGCCCCGAGGCATTCGAACAGGCCGCTCGCAAGGACCACCCGCCCATGGGCGGACTGTTCCGCTGGTATGCCGGCGCGGTCATGCTGCTCGCCCTTGGCTTCGCCGACTGGGCGCTCATTGCCTTTCACGCGAGCCGCGCCGGTGTCCTCGACGCCGGCGTCCTCCCGCTGCTCTACGCGGGCGCCATGGCCGTGGACGCCCTCGGCGCGCTCGCCTTCGGCACCTTGTTCGACCGCCACGGCCTCACCGTGCTCGCAGGGACCACCGCGGCCTCGGCCCTCTTCGCGCCGCTGGTCTTCCTCGTCCCTTCGGGCTGGGCGCTCGCCCTCGGCGCGGCGTGCTGGGCCATCGGCATGGGGGCGCAGGACTCCATCTTCAAGGCGGCCATCGCCAAGCTCGTGCCGAAGAACGAGCGCGGCCGCGCCTACGGCATCTTCTTCGCCCTGTTCGGCCTGGCCTGGTGGGTGGGGAGCACGGCGATGGGCTGGCTCTACGAGCGCTCGCTGACCGCCCTCGTCGTGTTCTCGGTCACCACGCAGCTCGCGGCGGTGCCGCTGCTCCTGATGGTCGGACGGCGTCTCACGAAGCTCGAGAGCCGAGCGTGAACCGCGAGCACACGCCTGCCGAGGCCGGGAGCGCACCCATCGAACCGCGCCGCGCCACGCCTTCCGGGCTCGCCGAGGTCGCCTGGACCTTCCTCGTGCTGGGCTGCCTGTCCTTCGGCGGCCCCATCGCGCACCTCGGCTATCTTCGCGCCGAGATCGTCGAGAAGCGCAGATGGCTCGACGACGCGCATTACGGCGACCTCGTCGCGCTCTGCCAGTTCCTGCCGGGACCGGCGAGCAGCCAGGTCGTCTTCGCGCTGGGAATGCAGCGCGCGGGCCTCCTCGGCGCCCTCCTGGCGTCGGCCTGCTTCACGCTCCCCTCGGCGCTCCTGATGATCGGCCTCGCCTATGGCGTCGCCCGCGCGGGTGACCTGCGCGGCGCGGGCTGGCTCCATGGCCTGAAGCTCGCCGCCGTGGCCGTCGTGGCGCAGGCCGTATGGGGCATGGGGAAGAAGCTCTGCCCCGACCGCCCGCGCCTCTCGCTGTGCCTGGGATCGGCCGCCGTCCTGCTGGCGATCCCCGGCGCGGCCGCGCAGCTCGGCGTCATTGCCGCCGGCGGCCTCATCGGATGGCGCCTGTACCGGCGCACCGTCACGACGGCGCCGCGGCCCCCTGCGCGCGGCAATGGTCGCGGGCACCTCCTCGCGGCCGCCGCGCTCGTGACGTTCGGAACGCTGCTCATTGCGTTGCCTGCGCTCTCGTCGGCCACGGGCTCGCGCATGGTCGCCATGTTCGACAGCTTCTATCGCTCGGGCTCGCTGGTCTTTGGAGGCGGCCACGTCGTCCTCCCGCTCCTGCGCGCGGAGGTCGTCCCGAGGGGCTGGCTCACCGACGACCGCTTCCTCGCCGGGTACGGCGCGGCGCAGGCGCTCCCCGGGCCGATGTTCGCCTTCTCGGCCTACCTCGGCGCTGCGATGAGCCCGGGCTCGCCGAGCTGGATCCATGGCCTCTGGTGCTTGCTCGCGATCTTCCTGCCGGCGTGGCTGCTCATTGGAGGAGCGCTCCCGTTCTGGCACCGCCTCCGGGCGAAGCGCTGGGCGCAGGCCGCGCTCGCGGGCGCGAACGCCTCGGTCGTCGGCGTGCTCCTCGCCGCGCTCTACAGCCCGGTGTTCACCGAGGGCGTTCATCGGACCGAAGACGTGGTCGCGGCTCTCGTTGCGTTCGGCCTCCTCGAGCACTGGAAGGCGCCGCCGTGGCTCGTCGTCCTCGGGATGGCGGCCGCGGGCCAGTGGCTGCTGCCCGTGTAGCCCTCGATCCTCGATCGTCGGCGGCGCCGGACAGCCGCACCGACCTCAGCGCCGCCGAGCTCGCGGCCCGCCTCGACGCGTATGCCGCGCGCGGCATCTTCGTCCCGCCGGTCCCTGATCTCGCGTCGCCCCACGAGGTCTACCCACGCCATCACGCCGCCGGCCGTGAGGAGATCGCCGTCGTCGACGACGATCCTGTCGAGATCGAGCCGGACGCGCGGGAACCGGGCGCTGAAGGCGTCGCCCAGCGCCCAGTGGGTCGTGACGGTGCGACCGTCGAGCAGGCCGGTCTCGGCGAGCAGGAACGCGCCGGCGCAGACGGAGCCGAGCGTCGTGCCCCGCGCGTGCTGCGCGCGGAGCCAGCGGACGAGCGCGCCGGTGGGGTCGGACGGGGGCGTGGGCTCGAGGCTCGGCGGAAGGACGACGAGCGAGAGAGGCTGCGCCGGGCGCCACGGCCTGGGTCGTGCCTCGAGGACGGCGACCTGGAGCGGGGGCGGATCGCCGCCGTGGAGGCGAACCGCGGTCTCCAGCAGATCGCGCAGGCCGAGGACGGCGGCCTGCTGCGCGCCGGCGTAGTCGAGGAGCGCCACCTGCGCGGGCATGTGTCAGTTTTACACCAAAGAATGTCAATCCTGCCACTTCGCGGAGCTGGCGCCGGCGCCTAGAGTCTCGCCGTTCCGAACCCGGAGAGACCCATGCCTAATGCCCTCTTGCTGATCGACTTGCAGAACGACTACTTCCCCGGCGGCGCGTTTCCGCTGTGGAACACGGACGCGACCCTGGCCCACGTCGAAGCGGCGATTGCGCGCGCGAGCGCCGCGGACGTGCCGGTGATCCACATCCAGCACGTCGCCGACGCGAGCGCCGGGATCGCCCCGTTCTTCAACGCGGGCACGCCTGGGGTCGAGATCCACGCGCGCGTGCGGGCGGCGGCGCCGTCGGCCCCGGTGGTGGTGAAGGCCTTCGCGGACAGCTTCCACCGGACGACGCTGGAGGAGACCCTGCGCGCGCTCGGCGTGACCTCCCTCCTCGTCGCCGGGATGATGACGCAGAACTGCGTCACCCACACCGCCATCTCGAAGGCCGCGGAGAAGTACGAGGTCACGGTCCTCTCGGACTGCTGCACCACGGTGAGCGAGATGCTCCACCTCATCGCGCTGCACGCGCTGTCGACGCGCGTGAAGCTCGCGTCGTCGACCGAGGCGATCTGAGGCGCGCCCCTTCGCGGGCGGGCGCCGGCGACCGGCAGCGTCGCGGCCGCCGGATCGGCCGCTGGCACCGCGAAGCGCGCGCATTCGCACCCGCGCCGCGCGCGCGAAGGCCGCCCCCCCGGAAGAGGCAGGCGGTATCAGTGGGGCCCACCGTGCATGGGCGGCGCCGCCGGCGCGAGCCGCTGCCACGTCGGCTCGTCGACGACCTGCTGCTTCCACGTCGCGTGGCAGGCAGTGCAGCGCTCCCACCACGTCGCCGCGGCGGTCCTCGGGGACGGCGTCGAGCAATGCGGCGAAGCGAGCTCGGCTCGCGGCCTCGACCTCCGTGGCGAGGCGCTTCCCTCGGCGGGTGAGCGAGACGCGGCGGCTCCTCTGGAATTCACGGGGAGGCGGGGAGGACGGGGAGAGAGAAAGAGGGGAGCGTGCCGGGCTCCGTCATGACGCCCACTCCTGCATCCACGGCTTCGCGCGGTAGCGATCCCAGGAG
>CAYQYG010000007.1:0-22932 GCA_964421485.1 uncultured Polyangiaceae bacterium
GTCGTAGGCGGGCCACGACAGGGGCCCGCCGGAGTCCCCGCCCCGGGAGGTGAGGACCCCCTCGGGCCCCGGGGCCGGACGTCGTCGTCCGGCACGACCTCGGCTCCACCACGGCGTTTTCATGCCGGGTGGGGCGCCGCTCGACCCTCGGCCGGATCCTCTGATAGGGTCGTGCCCGGAGGTCGGTATGGCGACGGTCGGGCCGTTCATCCCGCTGATCGGACGCGCGGAGGCCGAGGGCAAGCTCCGGGACATGTACGAGCGCGCCGCGACGAACGCGGGATCCAGGCCCGCCGTGTACGATACCCCGACCGGGGAGGTCGCCAACATCGTGCGCGCGCACAGCCTCGATCCGGAGGCCCTCGGGCTCGCGTTCGGGATCTCGGGGGCGATCCACTGGGGGCCGCGGTCCTTGCCCTGGGCCGAGCGCGAGATGCTCAATACGGTCACCTCGAAGGCCAACCACTGCTTCTACTGAACGACCGCTCACGCAGAGTTTCTGCGTGCGGCCATGGATGACGCGGCGCTGGCCCGCGGGGTGAGGGACGATTTCCGGAGCGCGGGGCTCGAGGAGCGGCTCGTGCGCATGCTCGAGTTCGTCGAGAAGCTGACGCAGGCGCCGCACGCGATCGAGGAGGAGGACGTCGAGGGGCTGCGCGGCGCGGGGTACGACGACGTCGGCGTGCTGCACGTCGTGCTCGGGAGCAGCCACTTCAGCTACCTGAACCGCGTGGCCGACGGGATCGGGATACCGATCGATTACGCGTTCGAGCCCGCGACGAGCGCGCTGGCCGAGGGCGGCGCGCTCGCCGAGGCCGGGCGGAGAGCGGACCGCCGCGCCGCGGATCCGGAGCGCATCGCGTGGATCGAGGCGGCGCCGGCGCAGAGATCCGAGGGCTCGGGGAGAGGACCCTCGAACCTGTGGCGCGCGATCGGCGCGAACGCGGCGGCGCTGGAGCTGGCGCGGGCGTGGCGGGCGTATCACCTGCGAGCGACGCCGGGGCTCGACGCGCGGCTGCGCGCGGCGGCGGCGCTGATCTCGGCGGGGCTCGCGGGGTGCGCGTACTCGGCGCGGTGGTTCCGCGACGCCTTCGAGCGCGAAGGGGGCGCCGCGGCGGACGCGGATCGGCTCGAGGCCGGCGAGGTGCCGGCGAGCGCCCCAGCGACGCTCGAGCGGGCCGCGCTCGAGCACGCCCGGCGGCTCACGCTCGCGCCGTGGACCACCCGGGCGGAGCACGTCGGCGCGCTCCGCGCGGCGGGGCTCGACGACCGCGAGATCCTGCGGCTGACGGCGCTGGTCGCGTACGTGAGCTTCGAGGTGCGCGTCGCGCTCGGGCTCGGCGTCGCGCTGGAGCCGCCGGGCTGATACCCGGCGCCGCGGCGCGCCGGCCATTGTGCTCCGACCCCCGGCCCCGGTACGCTGGCGGCACGATGTCGAGCCCGAAATACCCTGGTTCCACGCCGATCCTCGCCGCGGCCGCGGCCGCGCTCCTGCCCGCGATCACCGGCTGCGGATCGGACGACGCGCCGGCGGTGACGCCTCCGCCGCCGATCACGCGCTTCGATCCGGCGGGGTGCAGCTTCGGCGTGGCGCCGCGGCCGGAGTACACGGACGTGGCGGTGGGGCGCACCGAGGTGGGGGCGACGCCGAACATCCGGCGCGTGCGGCTGGGGCTCGGCGGCAACGTCGGGCTCGGGGCCGAGGGGCGCGTCGATCCGGCGACGTCGGCGGGGTTCTCGTGGCAGACGGACGAGGGCACGCTCGCCAGCGAGGTGCAATGGGGCAGCTCGCCGGACCCGGCCTCGTGGCCGAAGGAGAACCGGACGAGCGGGTACACGTGGAACACGCCGCCGGGGCAGATCAACCCGCTCGGCGACGCGCGGATGCACGAGGCGTACGTCTGCGGGCTCTCGCCGGACACGACCTACTACTACCGGGTCGGCGGCGGGCCGGAGGGCAAGGAGGTCTGGAGCGACGTCTACAGCTTCAAGACCACGCCGCGCGATCCCGGCAAGACGATCAAGGTCGCGGTGAGCGGCGACTCGCGCGGGCAGGCGGGCCAGGCGTGGCGGCTGATCCAGCGGCGCGCGATGGCCGAGGCAGTGGACCTCGAGGTCTTCTCCGGGGACACCGTGAACTTCGCCACCGACCAGCTCGAGTGGGAGCAGTGGCTCGACCTCGCGTGGAAGGACGACGACGGGTCGCTGCTCACGCTGGGGCAGATCCTGACGCTGCCCGCGCACGGGAACCACGAGAACCACACGGCGCTGTACTTCGGCAACATCGTCATGCCGCAGGACCTCGAGCGCTTCCCGAAGTACGGCGAGCTCTTCTTCTCGGTCGACGTGGGGCCGGTGCACTTCGTCGTGGTCGACGACTTCTGGATCGCGAACCCGGCCGACGATCCGGAGTTCGCGGGCGTGTTCGAGCCGTGGCTGCGCGCAGACCTGCAGGCCGCCGACGCGAACCGCGCAGAGGTCCCGTGGCTCGTGATGGTGCACCACCACTCGGCGTACTCGTCGTCGAGCCACGGCACGGACGCCGACGTGCTGCGCAACCGGGCGTTCTTCGGGCCGATCTTCGACGAGTTCCACGTGGACCTCGCGCTCGCCGGCCACGACCACAACTACGAGCGCACGAAGCCGCTCAGGACCACGCCCGACGGCACCACCGCCGTGGTGCAGCAGAGCTTCGCCGACGGCACGGTCTACGTGGTCTGCGCAGGCGCAGGCTCGGACGCGTACGGCGCCGGGACCAGCGACTTCACCGAGCTCTCGAGGGACTACACGAGCGGCGAGGCGGTCGGCTTCTACGGCATCCTCACGGCCTCGCAGACCTCGCTCGATTTCGAGGCGCGCGAGCTCAGGCCGGACGGGACCGATCCGGTCTTCGACACGGTCTCGATCACCAAGTGATCACGGCGCGGACCGCGGACCCGCAAACAAAAAAGGAAAGGGCCCGCCGCACTCGCCTTCCGCTACCGTTGCTCCCTTCCGGGCCTGGCGGGGTTCACGGCGCGCAGTCGACGGACCCATGAGGTCCAGGCGATCGCCTTGACGCGCCGTTAGTAGCTCATGCCGCGGCGCATGTCGAGTTCGATGTGCGCCGGCCGGCGGTCGGGGGCGCGGCGCGGCGAGCCGCGCGCTGCGCCCCCCCGAGCCCCGTGGCCCGCGCGACGCTTGCCTCGTACGGGATCCTCCGTAGGCTGAGAGGCGAAGTGGATCCGTTCGAGGATGACGACGATGACGGGCGCCCGAGCCGCGTGATCCGCGCGCTCGTGTTCGTCGGGTCGGCGCTCCTCGCGGCGGCGGCGCTGCGGTTCGCCTGGTTCGAGCCGGTGATCGCCGCGGCCGTGCTCGGGGCCGCGGGCGTGATCGCGGGCGCGCGGTGGATCGGGCGGCGGCGGCTCCGGAGGCTCTTGCGCGCCGGCGACGTGGGGTCGCTCTTGCAGCGGTGGTCGCCGGCGTTCCGGAGGATCCCGCACCCGGCGACGATGGCGCCGCTGATGACCGCGATGGCGTTCGCGGCGTACGGCTGGGTCGAGAAGGCGCGCGCGGCGATGGCCATGGCAGAGCGCGGGCCCGCATGGGACGCGGCGATCGAGCACCGGCTGTTCGTCGATACGCTGCTGTCGTCGTTCGAGGGCGACCGGGAGGCCGCGCTCGAGAACGGCCGGCGGCTCGAGCGGCTGCCGCCGCCCCAGACGAGCCCGGCGCTGCGCGATCGGGTGCTCACGCTGCGCGCCGCGGCCGCGGCGCTGTCACGCGCGTTCGCGCACGAGAGCCGGCCCGGCGACCGGCAGCTGCTCGAGCTCGCAGGCGAGCTGAGCCCGCTGGTGTTCTGGGCAATGCGCTACGCGGCGGCCGTGGTCGCGATCGACGAGGGCGAGGTCGCGGAGGTGGCGGAGCTGCTCGAGGGCGCGCCGGCGTGGCCCGAGGAGTCGATGTTCCGCGCGTTCCACGACGAGATCGCCGATCGGGCAGGGATCGCGAAGGCGATGGAGGCGTAGGGGCGCGCTCAGCCGCTGACGCAGCGGACGACGATCTCCTGCGCCTTGGTGCCCCGGCGGTTCGGCCTGGAGTTGATGCTGCGCTTGGCCTCGACGTCGACGATCTGGAATCCGCGGTAGAGGTCCCGCACGCGCGGCACGCTGGAGTTCGAGAGCATCACGTTGACGCCGCGATCCGCGAGCTCCGTGAAGAGCTCGGAGAGGCGCTCCTGCTGGTCCCAGCCGAACCCGCCGGGCACGTACGAGGTGAAATCCGCGGTGTCCGAGAGGGGGGCGTAAGGCGGGTCGAAGTAGACGAAATCGCCGCGGTCCGCGAGGTCGCGGACGGCGGTGAAATCGCGCACGCGGAGGTCGGCCCCGCGGAGGGCCGCGGAGCAGGCGCGCAGGTTCTTCTCGTCGCAGAAGTTCGGCTTGAGGAAGCGGCCGAAGGGGACGTTGAAGTTGCCGGCGCGGTTGACGCGGTAGAGGCCGTTGAAGCCGGTGCGGTTCAGGAAGATGGTCCGGGCCGCGCGCTCGACGAGCGGCAGCTCGCGGGGGTCGAGGTCGCGGACGGCATAGTAATGCTCCTCGTCGTAGCGGTGCCGCTTGAGGGCCTCGATGAGGTCCTCGACGCTGTCCCTCACCGCGAGATAGCAGTCGACGAGCTCCGCATTGATGTCGCTGAGGAGGGCGCGCCTGGGGCGGAGGTGGAAGAAGAGCGCGGCGCCGCCGGCGAACGGTTCGAAGTAGCGCTTCAGTCTGCGGGGGAGGAGCGGCTGGATGCGGGGGAGGAGCTGGGTCTTGCCGCCCGCCCACTTGAGGAACGGGCGGGGGGTGGTGTCGTCGAGCGACGGGAGGGGGAGAGGCAACGCTGTCTGGGAGATTGCGGCCGCTCGGGGGGGGGTGGGCACGGCGGGAGGATTACCAGATGTTCAGGGGGGGCTCAACGGGGGTCTTGTGCATGCGTGCAGGAGAATCGGGGGGCGATGTGGGCTGGGCGAAGGCGTCCGGCCCCGGGGCCCGAGGGGGGGCCCCCCAGACCGGGACCCTCCCCCCCGACGCGGCGGACTGGGGAGGGGCTATCTTTCCGATGCGCGCGCCGGATTCCGGGTCGCGAGGGGGGCGCTCGGGGGGATCTGCCCAGTCTGGGGGGCCCCCCCTCGGGCCCCGGGGCCTCTTGCCGGATCAGGGGGGTTCGATCCTGGGGGTTTCGATTTGGTGTATTTCGATCCTGGATTTGGGGGTCAGTTGCCGGCGTTCTCGCGGGCTTGCTCGACGTCTTTCGTGAATTCTTGGATGTGGCGGGTGCGCTCCTCGCTCTGCCACTCGGAATCGGAGAAATCTCGGTCGCGGTAGCGCTTCGTGGTGTGCACGACGCCCTCCAGGGTCGGGACCAGCTCGCGATCGGGGAAGGTGTTCTCCTTGAGCAGGAAGCCCTCGACGTCGCGCAGGCGGAAGGGGGAGCGGGCAGCGGTGTCGCGCACCAGCTTGCCGAAGAGGCGGAGGCGCACCTCCCGGGGGCCAGCGCCGAGCTCTTCATTGAATGTGAGGAACGCGAATGATTTGCCCTCGGCGTCGTCGGCGCGGGCAGTGATCACGTAACGGCCCGGGCGGTCGATGGTCATTTCGAGGTAGAGGTCGAGCGAGCCGTCCTGGAGGGACTCGCGGACCTTGCCGGTGAAGGACGCGGGCGGGGTGGGGGTGTACTGGACGTCGAAGGAGGCGCCGCCGGACTCGCCGTCGACGCGGAGCTCGAGCGAGACGCGGATGGTGCCGTGGTGATCGGCGAAGCCCTGCGTGGAGGGGTGGAGCTCGGCGCGCAAGGAGCCGTCGGGGGCCGGGGCGAAATCGATCGGGACCGCGGGGCGCACGCCGGCGCCGGGGTCGGTCGGGGGGACGGCGGCCGTCGCGGCGAGGAGCTCGCACGGGACAGGGCCGTCGGTCGTCTCGCAGGTCACGAGGAGGGTGGCGCGCTCGTCGCCGACGAGGAAGAAGCGGTCCTGGCGGAGGGTGACCCTGACGTCGCTGGGTCTGTCGTCCTTGCGGGCGAGCGGGACCGTGGACGGCTCGACGTGGTGGGGCTCGACGAGGTCCGGGTGCTCGCCGATGGGGCGGGACTCGGGCGGGTAGCGGGTCGACTCCAGATAAGAATCGAGGGTGCGCTGCGCGCGCGCGAGGCGCTTCTCCCAGAGGGCCCGGCGCTCGTCCGGCGAGGTCGCGAGGTGGGCCGGGTCGGCGGAGAGGGCGCCGTCCAGGGGGGCTCCGCGATCGGGGCGCGGGGCGGGGGTCCGGGCGGGCGCGGGGCCCGGGGGGGCAGGCGGGCGGGCCTTCGCAGGAGGGGACGCGGCAATGGGGGCGGGCGGCGGGGGGGGCGCGCCCGGGCGCAGGGCGAGCCAGGCGGCGAGGATCGAGGCGGCGAGGATCGAGGCGGCGAAGAGCGCGCGCCGGGGCGGGGGGCGCGGCGGCGCGGCGGGGGGCCGCGGGGCTCCAGGCATCGCGGGGGGCCGGTCAGAGCGCGTAGGTGACCATGTCCACGCGCACAGGGCCGACGATGCCGCCCCAGCTGCCGTTCGAGTAATGGTTGTACTGCTCCGAGTCGTCGCGCAGCTCCACGGTGTGGTAGGACCACTTCTGGATCAGGGTCGAGCCCTTGTAGGAGCCGGTCGTCCCGAGCTGCAGCGTGTCGTCGCAGAACCAGTCGCCGGGGTTGCAGAAGCCGCCGGTGGCCGACATGCCGCCGGTGGAATGATAGGCGACCGCCTCGTCGTCCTGGCCAGGCAGGGTGCCGGAGTAGAGGGTGCCCTTCGCGCCGGCGAACATGTAGAACCACTTCGAGCGGGTGACGTTGTGGTTGTAGAGCGCCCGCATGGTGCCGGTCTTGAGGTCGTCGGTGAGCGGATCCCCGACGGCCCAGGCGCCGATGTTCGCGAGCTCGCTCCCGCCGCCGGCGCCGGAGGCGATGTCGATCCACTTGATGTTCCAGCCGGTCTGGGTGGCGCCGGTGTTGCCGCAGACGCCGTTCGAGCCGGGGGTCGCGTTCTTGACGTTGCGGGTGGTGCCGCCGTAGAGCGAGAGCGCATAGCCGATCTGCGCGTCGCCGGCGCTGTGCGCGGCGATGTAGCACCAGTTCGATCCGGTGCAGAAGCAATCGAGGGCGTCGCGGATGCGATAGTTGGAGTCCGAGATGTGGCTCACGCCGTCCCAGTTGACGGCCTTCTTGTTCACGCCCGCCGCCGTGCTCGCCGAGCCCCAGTACGAGAAATCGGCGTAGTTGCCAGGCTGCGTGCTCTGCGAGGCGTTCCGGCCGTGGATCCAGAGGCTGTAGTTCGTCGCCGAGGCCTCCCCAGGCGAGAGGAGGGCGGCGGCGGTGAGCGAGGCGGCGAGGACGAGGGTGCGGCGCATGAGCAGGGATAACAACCAATTATCGATTGAATGTCAACGATCTCACACGCGCGCCGCTGGAATCCAATTGGCCGGGAAAATTGTCTCAGGGGCCGAAAATGGCGCGGATCGTGCAAAACGGTCGGGTATCGTCGCCGCCGTCGGGAACGAAGGCGCCGGCGGCGCCGAGGTCGTCGCCGAGGGAGAAGGCGCGGAGGACGACGCGGGCGCGCTGGCCGGCGAAGCAGGGTTTGCGGAAGGCGACCTCGGCGCGGCGGGCAATGAGGGCGGTCGGGCGGCCGAGGGCGGCGAAGCGGCGGAGGGCGGCGTCGAAGAAGAGGCGGGGGTAGACGAGGGAGTTGACGTGCTGGTTGCTGTCGGTGTGATCGAGGCCGAAGGCGGCGGGGGCGTCCGGGGCGGGGGCGTCCTCGAGGGGGGCGGCGCCGTCGGGGAGCGAGAGGAGCAGGGCGGGGTCGCGCCAGGTGTAGCGGTCCGGGGGGACGAGCGGGAGGCCGGGGAGGCCGTCGAAGCTCGTGACCTTGCGGTCGCCGGGGGCGGCGAAGAGGCGGGTGAAGACGTGCTCGCAGAAGGCGCGGCCGAGGGGGACGGGCTCGCCGTCGCCTGGCTTCGGGGGGCCGTAGGTGCGGCCCCTGCGGCCGGTGGCGGTGAGCCAGGCGAGCATGACGAGGCGGTCGACCTCGCCGGACGCGTCGGCGGTGTGCGCGAGGCGGTGCGTGGCGCGGAGGTCGACAGGGGCGCGGACGCCGATGGGGCCAGGGCCGCCCTCGAGCACGAGGCGCGTGAGGATCGGGACGACGCCGCGCGCGAGCATGGGGCGCACGATCGCGCTGGGCTCGATGCGCGCAGCCCAGAGCGCAGGGCCGAAGCCGTGCGTGAGGGTCTCGAGGGTGAGGCGGCCGTCCTGGCTGACGTCCTCGTAACGGAGCGACATCGTGGCCGAGGACCAGTCGTCGGCGGAGGGGTCGGGAGCGTCGGGAAAATCGAGCATGGGCGCGTGGTCTTTAGCGGAGGATACGGCGGCGCGCAGCCCCGCGGCGCCCCGGAGGCGCGCCGTGTTAGGGTGCCGCGGTGACGCTCCTCAAGATCGCCCAGATCGGGCACCCGGTCCTCCGGCAGCGGGCGCGAGAGCTGAGCCGCGAAGAGCTGCTCGGCGCGGAGGCGCAGCGGCTGATCGACGACATGATCGAGACCATGCGCGACGCGAGCGGAGCCGGGCTGGCGGCGATCCAGGTGCACGCGCCGGTCCGGATCTTCGTGGTCGAGGTCAAGGACAACCCGCGCTACCCGTACAAGCCGAACATCCCGCTGACGGTGGTGGTGAACCCGGTGATCGAGCCGATCTCCGAGGAGACGTTCGAAAACTTCGAGGGCTGCCTGAGCGTGCCGAACCTGCGCGGGGTCGTGGAGCGACGCGCGGAGATCCGGCTCACCGGGTGGGACCGCGAGGGGGAGCCGATCGACAAGGTGGTGCGCGGGCTGAGCGCGGGGACGTTCCAGCACGAGACGGATCACCTGGACGGGATCGTCTTCGTCGACCGGGTGAAGGATCCGCGGACCTTCTGCACGTGGGCGGAGTTCGACCGCCACCACAAGCAGGCGTTCGTGGACCGGATCGTCCCCTTCATCCGGCGGATGGGAGGCTAGTACGATCAGGCCGGTGCGACGGACGGGGAGCCACGAGGGGCGCGCGATCCCTGCCCGCGCGCGGCGCGCGGCGCGGGGGATCGGCGCCGCCGCCGCGATCGCGGCGGCGGCGCTGGGGGGGTGCTCGCACGAGCCGCCGCGGCGCGTGGAGCCCGCGCGCGCGCCCGCGGCGCCCGCGGCGCCCGCGGCAAAGGAGCGCGCGCCGGCGACGGTGACGCTGCTCTACACGACGGACGAGCACGGGTGGCTCCTGCCCACGAGCGACAAGGGGGAGGTGAAGGGCGGCGCGGCGCAGCTGCTCGCGAAATGGATCGCCGAGGAGGGGCACTGCCCGGGGGCGCCGCGCGACGCGGGGCTTGGGGCGGAGGGCGCCGACAGGCGACCCGGAGGCCCAAATGTCAAGGTGATGCGCGCGCCGGCCGCGCCGGGGTGCGAGGATCCGGGGACGCTCGCGCTGTCAGGGGGCGATAACTGGACCGGGCCCGCGATCTCCTCGTACTTCCGCGGCGCTCCGATGGCCGACGCGATGGGCCGGATGGGGTACGCGGCGTCGGCGTTCGGCAACCACGAGCTCGATTTCGGGCGCGAGGCGTTCGTCTCGAACCGGGCGCGCGGCGGCTACCCGTACCTCGCGGCGAACCTGCGCGTGCGCGGGGCCGGGCTCGAGGCGATGGAGCTGCCGTCGTTCGCGGTCTTCGAGCGCCGCGGCGTGCGGGTCGGGGTGATCGGGCTCGCGACCGAGGAGACGCTCAGGACCGCGATGGCGAGCCGGTTCGAGGGGATCGAGTTCACCGACGAGGAGCAGGCGCTCGAGCGGGCCGTGCCAGCGGCCTGGCGCGCGGGGCCGGACGCGCTGGTGCTCATCGCGCACGAGTGCCCCGATAAGATCACGCCGATCCTCGCGCGGCACCCGGAGTGGGACCTCTCGTTCGTGGGCACGGGCCATTGCCACAAGCGGAGCGAGGCGCTGGTGGGAGGGGTGCCCGTCGTGAACCCGAGCTGGCGGATGCGCAGCTACGCGCGCGTGCGGCTCGAGATCGATCCGCGGCGCCCGCCGCGCCGGCGCGTGACGAGCGCCGCCGCCGAGGTCGTCGACGTGGCGCGGCCCGAGGGGGCGCCCGCGGTCAACGCGGACGACGCGCCGATCGCGGCGGCGGCGGCGGCCTGGCAGGCGCGGCTGGATCAGGCGCTGGGAGAGCCGATCGGCTACTCGGACGGCATGGAGAAGGACTCGGAGGAGATCGGCCGGTGGATCGGCGAGGCGTGGCGCGATCAGCTCAAGGTCGACGTCGCGATCCTCAACAAGGGCGGGATCCGGCAGGCGATGCCCAGGGGCGAGATCACCAAGGCGACGGTGTATTCGATCCTGCCGTTCGACAACAAGCTGCTCATCTGCTCGCTCACGGGCGGCCAGATCGTGGAGCTCATCGGCAATGCGGAGGCCGTGTACGCGGGGCTGTCTCGCAATGGCAACCGCTACGTGCTCCCCGACGGCAAGCCCTTCGAGGTGGGCCGGCTGTACACGGTCGCGACGATCGATTTCCTCTACTTCGGCGGGGACGGGTTCACGTTCCAGGCGCAGGACCCGAGGCCGAGCTGGACCGGGCTGGACTGGCGCGCGCCGGTGATCTCGTGGACCAAGGCGAGGCGCACCAGCCCGAGCTCACCGCTGGAGCGGCTGGTCAAATAGAGCGGATCAGCGGCCGCCGCGGGTCCGCTGCTCGCGCTCCAGCTCCTCCTGGTACGCGACGCTGTAGCGCGCCCAGGGCTGGAGGCGGAGCCGCGCGTAGCCGATGGGCTCGCCGGTGCCCTCGCAGGCGCCGTACGTGCCCTCGCGGAGCTTCGCGAGCGCGCGGTCGATCTCGGCGAGCAGGCGCACGTCGCGCTCGAGCAGCTTCGAGGCCATGGACGTCGTGCCCTCGAACGAGGCCTCGTCCATCTCGTCGCCGACCTCGCGGGTCACGCTGACATCGCGCTCCTCGCTCTGCTTCTCGCCGATCGAGGCGACGATCGCCGCACGCCGCCCATCGAGCAGGCGGCGCAGCTCGTCCACCTGCTCCGGCGTGAGCTCGTCCGGCTCCTCCGTATCGAGCGCGCCGCGTGCGACCGGCGGCCGCGCCGGCGCGCTCATGCGATGCTCCAACCTGCGCTTCGCGCCCGCGTCCCCTTCAGCTCCCATCGAGACCCCTTTCCACGTTGCGCCCGGCAAGTCGCATACCTGCACCGCAGCGTGGGCAGGGTGCGCACGCTGCAGCCATGACGGGCGCTCCTCTGCTGCGCGGCCGGCCAGCCTGTCATGGCTTCATCATCCCCGCCACCTTCAAGCCACCCAGGACGATGGCGCCGATGTCCTCGAGCGCCGGCTTGGGCAGGTTGAACGAGATCTCGCCGCGCGGGGCGCCGCCGCCCCTGCCCTGCGCGGTGATGAAGATCGGGGTCTCGGCCTTGTGCGGGAGGCCGTTCAGCGTGCTCATGATCTGCTGCACCTCGGGCGGCGGCGCGCCCCCGCCCATGGTCTGCGAGAACATGCCGACGCCGCTCGTGACCGCCCTCGTGATCGGCGCGAGCGTGAAGAAACCGCCGCCGGAGAGCTTGGCCGCCTTGAGCGGCTCGAGGCCGGGGCGCGAGGCGAGCGTCCCGGCGTCAGGCGCGCCCGCCTTCACCGCGAGGAGCTGCTTCACGAGGTCCGCCCGCTCCGCGCCGACCGCGACCCAGGTCGATTTCTCCTCGCCCATGAGCAGGATGTGGATCGAGAACGAGATCGTCTGCGCCTTCGCCGCGGCGCCCTTCGCCGGCGGCGCCGCGAGCGGGCCGCTGTCCGGAGCAGGGAGGTTCTTGAAGGCGATCTCGACGTCGAGCGCGTCCTTGCCGAGCTCCTTGGGCGCCGGGACCATCTTCACCGTGGGCAGGTACCTCGCGTCGTCCCGGAGCTCCTTCTTGAGCGGCGCGAGCAGGGCCGGGCGGTTGTAGACCGCGACGAGATCCTTCAGGTACTTCGACATCGTCGCCGGGCCCTCGTCCACGCCGACGAGCGTCCAGCCGATCCAGCTCCCCGCCATCTGGTCGAGCATCTGCTGCGCGCTGGACGCGCCCTTCTTCGGCGGAGGCGGATCGCCGCGCCCGCTGGCCGAGACGCTGTGCGTGTCCTTGCCGACCGTCACCGTGAGGAGGTCGGAGAGGGCCTTGCGATCGGCGGGCTTGCCGATGTTCTCCTTGGTGAGCCACCCCTCGATCAGGGCGCGGAGGGTCTTCAGGATCGGGTTCCACCGCGCGGGATCCGCGCCCTGGGAAAAGAACGCGGCGTCGCTGCTCTTCGGCAGGCGCCAGAAGAGCGCGGGGGGCGGGCCCGCGCGGTCAGCGCCCTCGGCCATCGCGCCCGCGAGCCACGAGGACTTGCCGCGGAGCTCGACCGCGCCGGAGGCGGTGAGGCAGGTCTTCGGGTCCACGCCGACGTCGAAGGTGATCTTGTCGGCGTCGCCGATCAGCGCGCCGAGCTCGTCCTGGAGGCCGTTCGCCGCGTCCACGATCGCGCGGTCGAACCTGGGCTCGCCGATCGAGAGCTCGCTCTGGGCGAGGATCGGGAGGCCGCGGAGCTGCTGCTTCGCGAGCCCGCCGAAGCGATCGGTGATCGGCACGAAGCGGACCTCGCCGTGCACGTCGCGCGCGCCCGGCGCGGCGGCGGGCATCGTGCGCGCGAGGTAGGGGCCGAGCGCGGCGAGGTCCTTGTCGCGATCGCCGCAGATCAGGCGCGCAGGGGTCGATCCGGCGGAGGCCGCGATCGCGCAGGTCGCGCCCGAGCGCTCCTTGCCGCCGATCTTCCACATGCCCGGGGCCATCTCGGTGAGCGCAGTGGAGGCCTCCACCGCGGCCCTGGCGCGCTCGAGCGAGGTGAGGCCGACCGACACGGCGCCGACGGGCTTGCTGTTGCGGCGCCCGCCCTGCTCGAGGGCGACGACGACGTGCACCGGGGCGTCGAGCGCGACGACGGCGCCGAGCTGCTTCCTGTCCACGGCGCGGCCGAGGGCCTCGCCGAGCATCTCCTCGACCGCGACGCGGACGTTGCCCTCCGCGAGCTGCGGCGGGAGCCCGGCGCACCCGGTGAGGGTGGAGAGGGTCGCGGACGGGTTGCTCCACTGCACCACGCCGACGATGCCCGCAGGCTCGGGCACGGGCGAGAGGTCGAACGGCGCGGCCGCGACCGGGGCGGGCGCGGGCTTCACGTCCGCCGGCGCCGGCTTCGGCGTGGCGGGCTCGGGCGGCGGCGTGCAGGCTACGGGACCAGCCAGCGTGACCAGGATGCCAAGCGGGAGGAGCGTTCGCATGGTCCCGCCTTATACGGCCGCCCCTGACCCGCGTCGACACCGCAGGTAGGCAGACGACGGGGGCGCGGCGTCGCCCCCTTGATCCCCACCGGACAAAGCCGTACGGCGGATCCATGCAGCTCCGCTCGCGCCCCGTGGCCACGGCCACGCTCCTCCTCTCCGCTCTCGCCTTCGCCGCGTGCGCCGAGCCGGCGCCGCCCCCCGCCGCCGCGCCCGCCGCCGAGGCCAAGAAAGAACCGGCGCCGCCCCCGCCGCCCGCCGAGCCGGAGCCCGCGCCGAGCAGCTCCGCAGAGGCCGGGAAGGCCCCGGACAAGCCCGCGGCCGAGCAGCCCAAGAGCGGCGGCGGCCGGATCCCGGTCCTCAAGTCCGATCCCGAGGAGGTCACGGACAGCTTCGGCTCGCCGCCCGCGAAGCTGGAGATCGGCGAGGGCGCGAGGGCCACGTTCCGTATCCCCGAGGACGCGCTCAGCACCGGGGTCAACATCACGTTCAAGATCGACAAGAAGGGCAAGTCGAACGGCCCGCCGATCGGCAAGATCTACCGCCTCACGTCGGTGATCCCGCCCGCCGCGACGCCCGGCAAGGTCGAGACGTCCGGCCCGCCGTTCGAGCTCGCGCTGCCGGCCGGCGACCGCAAGGACGCGAACCTCGCGATCGGCGAGCTCGGCACCGACGACAAGGGCCGGCCCAAGATCACCTGGACCGTCGTCGCCCCGGTGAAGGTCGACGACGCGACCGCGACGGCGCACTTCGAGATCAAGTGGCTCTCCGACGCATACCTGCACATCACGACGAAGCCGCCGAGCGCGCCGGCTCCGTGAAGCCGCCGCGCCCGGCCGCCGGGCGCGCGGGGGTGGCCGCCGCGAGGCGCCTCGCCTAGAGAAGCCCTGCGCCGTGGATCTCCTGTATTTCGCGCTGCTCTGCTCGGTGCTCATCTTCGTGCACGAGCTCGGGCACTTCGTCTGCGCGAAGCTCTTCGGGGTCAAGGTCCTCACGTTCTCGATCGGGTTCGGGCCCAAGATCCTCCGCATCCGCGGCCGGGAGACCGAGTACTGCGTGGGGCTGCTCCCGCTCGGCGGCTTCGTGAAGATGCTCGAGGAGAACCGGCAGGAGGCCGTGCTGCCGGAGGACCGGAAGCGCACCTTCGAGGCGCAGGCGCTCTGGAAGCGCGTGATCATCGTGATGGCCGGGCCGGCGATGAACGTGCTGTTCCCGGTGCTGCTCTACTTCGCGGTCTTCCTCGGCGACAGCCGCTTCGTCCCGCCGGCGGTGGGCGTCGTGCTCCCGGGGCACCCGGCCGAGGGCAAGCTCCTCCCCGGGGATCGCATCCTCGAGGTCGACGGCGAGCGCATCTCGACGTTCGCCGAGCTGCACCGGATGATCGCGAAGAGCCCCAACCAGGAGCTGAAGCTCAAGGTCTTCCGCGACAAGGAGCACGTCGAGGTCACGGTCATCCCCGAGGAGAAGATCGTCCAGAAGCCGCTGGAGATCGTCGATCGGGTCGGCGAGCTCGGCATCGGGCCGAGCCGCCCCGCGGCGGTGATCGGCGTGTCGCGCACCGACTCGCCCGCGTTCCGCGCAGGGCTGCGCACGTTCGATCTGGTCACGGAGGTGCGCGGGCGCCCGGTGAAGACGTTCGCGGATCTCGAGGAGGCGCTCGCGGACAACCGCGGCGCGAACGTGCCGGTGACCTACCTGCGGCCCGTGCCCGTGCCGCGCGCGCTCGGCGGCCTCGCGGAGCTCGCGGTCTACGAGTCGGGCGTCGCCGCGCTGACGCCGGAGGCAGGGCACGGCGATCTGCTCGCGCGCACCGGCATCGAGCACGCCGATCTCTACGCGGCCTCCGTGCCGGAGGGCTCCGCCGAGTGGAACGCAGACCTGCGCCCAGGCGACCGGATCATCGAGGTCGACGGGGTCGAGGTGCCCGCGTGGACGACGTTCGTCGAGCGGCTGTTCGCGGCGCCGGATCGGCCGCACGTGATCACCTGGCTGCGCGGCGGGCAGCGCAAGAGCGGCACGATCGAGCTCCGCCGCGAGGACTGGATCGACGAGTACGGCCAGCACCGCCCGCGCTTCTACCTGCGCGCGTCGAACTGGTCGCCGACGGTGCCCGAGCCCTACGTCGAGAGCTCCGCAGGGGTGCGCCTCGCGCTCGAGAGCGCGCTCGACGAGACCTACGACGTGATCCGCTTCATCGTGGTGGGCATCCTCCGGATCATGGAGGGCAAGGTCAGCATCTCGACGCTCGGCGGCCCGATCACGGTCTACGACGTGGTAGGCGAGGAGGGCGCGAAGGGCGTGAGCTACTTCGTGTGGGCGATGGCGGTCATCTCGATCAACCTCGGCCTGATCAACCTGCTGCCGATCCCGGTGCTCGACGGGGGGCACCTCCTGTTCTTCTCGTTCGAGGCGGTGCTGCGCCGCCCGCTGCCGCTCCGGGTGCGCGAGATCGCGAGCCTCCTCGGGCTCGTGGTGCTCATGGGCCTGATGGGGATCGCGTTCAAGAACGACGTCGAGCGGCGGTGGGACGTGATCCAGGGCCAGCTCAAGGAGCTCGTTGGCTAGCGCGGGCGAGGTGCGCGGGCGCCCGGAGAGCGCGCGGGCCCTGGCGGCGCACGCGCTCGCGCGCGTCTGGGGGTCGGAGGGGTACGCCGCGCCGATCCTCGACGCGGCGCTGCGCCGCGCTCCAGGCATCGATCCGCGCGACGCGGCGCTCGCGACGGAGCTCGTCTACGGGGTGCTGCGCGTGCAGCCGTTCCTCGAGGAGCGGATCGGCGCGCTCGCGAAGAGCAAGCGCTGGGCAGCCGATCCCGAGGTGCGCGCGCACATGCTGATCGGCGCGTACTCGATCTGCTTCCTCGATCGGATCCCCGCGTTCGCCGCGGTCTCCGAGGCGGTGTCCGCGATCCGCGCGGCGCGCGGTCAGAAGGCGTCGGGGTTCGCGAACGCGGTGCTGCGCAGGATGGCCGGCGAGGTGCGCGGCGCCGAGGGCGCGGCGGGCGGCGAGGCGCCGTCGCTCGCCGCGGCGGTGGTGGCGTCGGCGCCCGGGTGGCTGCGCGGGGCGCTCCGCCGGTCGCTCGGCCGCGCGGGCGCCGAGGCGTTCCTGACGGCCGGTGTCGGCTCGGCCGAGCACGCGCTCGCGCCGCCCGCGGGGCTCTGCCTCGCGCCCGGGGAGGACCGCGAGGCGTGGATCGCGAGGCTGCGCGAGGCGGCGCCCGGGGCGTCGATCGAGGCCGGCCGGGTGTCGCCGCAGGCTATCCTGGTCCGCGGCGCCGGCGACGCGCGGCGCCTGCCCGGCCACGACGAGGCGTGGATCGGGCAGGAGGAGGGGGCGCAGGTGATCGCGCTCGCGCTCGGCGCGCGCCCCGGCGAGCGGGTGCTCGACGCGTGCGCCGGCCGCGGGAACAAGACATGGCTGCTCGCGCGCGAGGTCGGCGCCGGCGGCGCCGTCGATGCGGCGGATCTCTACGCGGCAAAGATCGCGCGCGCGGCCGAGGCCGGCGCGCGGGCGGTGCACGCGGTGGACTGGACCGTGGGGCCGGGCGAGGTCCCGGAGGGCTTCGATCGGGTGCTGGTGGACGCGCCCTGCTCGGGGGTCGGTACGCTCCGGCGGCGGCCGGAGATCGGGCTCCGCCGGACGGCGGAGGACGTGGCGCGGCTCGCGGAGCTCCAGGTCGCGATCACGCGCCGGGCGGCGACGCGGGCGCGCGAGGGCGGCGTCCTCGTGTTCGCCGTGTGCAGCGTGCTCCGCGAAGAGGCCGAGGAGGTCGTGGCCCGCCTCACCGCGGATCCGGGTGCCGGGGATCCGGAGGTCCGGCTCGAGGCCGCGGCCTTCGACGCCGAGATCGCGCGCGGGCTCGCGGGTGGGGGATCGTGCTTCCGGCTGTTGCCGCACGTGCACGGCACCGACGGCTACTTCGCGGCGTCATTCGTGGTGCGGCGGCGCTGACACCGGATCGGAGGCGGGGCCGGGCGACGACGTCCGGCCCCGGGAGGTGAGGACCCCCTCGGTCCCCGGGGCCTCTTGCCGGGTGAGAGGTCGGTGGAGGGCATTCCGCCGAGAGGTTCTCTCCTCCCCGTTTTCCCCGCCCGGCTGTAATATGGCCTCTCGTGCCTGCGATCCCCGCCATGAACAGGAGCGATCGACAATGAAGCGGATCAAGCTGAAGCTGAACAGCGACGCGTACCACCTTAGCGCCGTCGGCTACCTCTACGAGGCCCCCGCGCCCGCCGCGGACCCGGCCGGCGTGCGGCCATTCTCGATCCGCAACACGGTCTTCCCCGAATTCGACCTCGAGCCCGGTGATTACGTGTTCCGGTTCCGCGTTCGCAATGGCGAGGGCAAGTTCGAGGTCGTCGCTTATGATACGCGCTCGAATCGCAGCTCCAAGGCGCGGTTCGATACGGCCGACGGGTTCGAGGGGCTGACGTTCCCGTTCACGGTGACGCAATGAGGCCGCGCGTTCTGCTGGCCGCCGCGCTCTCACTCGGGCTCGCGAGCGCCGGCGCGGGCGCCCAGCCGGTGCCGAAGGGCACGCCACCCGCGGAGCAGACGGAGCCACAGCAGAAGAAGCCGGCGCAGAAGACGCCGGCGCCGACGGTGCCCGCGCCCGCAGCCGCTCCCGCAGCCGCTCCCGCAGCCGCGCCCGCAACCGCGCCCGCAACCGCGCCCGCAACCGCGCCCGCAACCGCTCCCGCAGCCGCGCCCGCAGCCGCGCCCGCAGCCGCTCCCGCAACTGCGCCCGCAGCCGCTCCCGCAACCGCGCCCGCAGCCGCTCCCGCAACCGCGCCCGCGCCTGCGCCTGCGCCCGCAGCCGTGGCCTCGCCCGTACCGCACCGGCCGATCTCGCCGATCGTGACCGAGGAGGACGACGAGGACGGCCCGGCGCCCATTGCTCCTGTCGGGACCGAGCGCGCGACGCGGTTCCTCATTCCGGCCGCCGTCACCGGCGACTCCGAGGGAGACGCCTCGGCGCGCGTCGGCTTCGGCCTGCTCCGCGGCTTCGGCGAGGCGACCGATGCGACGGCGTGGGACCTCGCCGCGGTGATCGGCGTCGAGGTGACGACGCAGCAAGGCCTCGCGCGCCTCGTGGGCCTGCAGGGCGAGGGCGAGGTCGAAGACGAGCCGGCCGGCAGCCTGCGCGCCTCGCTGTCGCTCGCGCGGCTCGATTTCGAGGGCGAGGGCGGCTCCGCGTACCCGCCGCTCACCCTGTACCTCGGCGGCAAGGTCGGCCGCGCGCCGTTCAGCTATCTCGGCCCAGGGCCCGCGCGCCGGACCCAGGGGACCACGCCGGCGCTCGAGCTCACGAGCGACGTCGAGGTCCCCTGGGGCCTCGGCGCCGGGGTCCTCTACATCCCCGCGGGGCGGCCGGTGCTCGTGCCCACCGTCGAGGCGCAGACCACTTTCGAATCGCGGTGGACCGCCTCGCCGCGGACGGCGGAATGGTGCCTGCCCGTGGGGGACGTCGCCCGCGGCGGGGATCCGAGCTCGCCGACGACGAGCTTCGACACCGCCCAGAGCTGCTCGAAGGCCACGCTCGGCGCGCCGAGCAATACCCAGGAGCTCTCGATCGTCATGCAGGTCGGCCTGCTCGACCGCGCCGCAGGCTCGACCTGGCGCGGCGCGGTCGGCCTCGACGCGACCGTGCCCGTGGCCGTGGACAAGCGCGCCGCCGAGGAGCTCCGCCTCAGCCTGCGCGCCCCATTCTTCGTCACGCTCGCCCGCGCACCGGAAGGGGTCGAGTACCGCGGCGTGATCCGCCTCACCCCATCGCTCGAGATCCGGCGCCTCGAGACCGGCACGACGGACGTGGGCGCCATGCTCGAGCTCGCCCTCATCGGCCAGCGCGGGCTGTTCCCGGACGAGCTCGACGCGCTGTAGCCGGCGCTAGTCTCGACTCGTGCACTTTTCCGCAATGATCACGGGGGCGCCGGCCTTCTCGCGCCACCACGATCTTTGCGGGAAAGTGGACAAGTCGAACTAGAGGAGAAACCAGTCGAGCACGCGGTGCCGCATCGGGCGATCGAGCGTCTCCAGGATGCCGATCATCTCGCGATGGATCAGATCCGAGTTGTGCTTCATTGCGGGGAACGGGTTGTCGACGCGGGCCGCGTAGCGGTCCTCGTGGGGCACGCTCGCGAGCGCCTGCCGGTTCTCCGCGTGCCCCATGAACTCGAGGAACCAGGCGTAGCTCTCGAGGAGCTGCCGGAGCGCGTCCCGCCGCGGGGCCGGCAGCGCGGAGGCGAGCCGCGCGCAGGGCGCCACCGAGAGGGCGCCCAGGATCGCGTCGCGGTATGCCCGGTCCGCGTGCGTCGTGCTGCCCGCGATGGCCGCGATGGCCAGCATCGTGGCGAAGTACCAGAGCTTCCGGCTGTGGCGCAGCTTCATGTTCCGCGTGCACCAGTCCTTGTCCTCGTTATCGATCTTCGATTTGTACTCGATGCAGAGGGTCCGGTAATAGCGGGCGAAGTCGTTGCACAGGGAGAGGACGTGCCTGCCGCTCGTGCGCTCCGCGTCCGCGTAGGCCGCGAGCAGAGCGCTCCGCACCGCGCCTATGGGGAGCGCGCCCCCGGCCTGCGCGCCCTCGGAGAGGATCAGGATTCGCTTCGTGAGCGCCGGCGAGGCGTCGTCGTCGCCGCCGATGGACTCGCTCCGGACCAGATCACCGAGCAGCGTGGCGCTCGTCAGGTCCTCGCCGCGGGACACCTTGACGCGGAGCCGCTCGCTGACCGTCCTGCGGATCGCGCGGTCGTGCTCGGCGAAAGCCGGGACGCCCTCCGCGAGCACCGGGACGAGGTCGAGGTCGGAGGCGTGGAGGGCCTCGTGCCGCCCGACCGAGCCCACGGCGACGAAGCAGATGCGCTCGGCGGGCAGGCCGGCGTCGCGGAGGTGCTCGTCGACGATCCTGGAGCATTCGTCCAGCAGGCTCCGGGAGCGGTCCCAGGCGCGCCGGTAGATGTCGAAATAGCGGCCGTGGATGATCGGCCGGAGGATGTCGAGCTCTCCGGGATCCATCTGTTACGAGGGTACAGTGGTCTTGAGGAGCACACTCGATAGAGAAGAGATCGGCGTCCAGCCGACCATGCGGCGCGCGGAGCTGGCGCAGAATCGATATTCGTGAGGTGGCTTGTAACGGTCGCAGGAGTCGATGGAGGGCAATCCCATGCGCTGGACCGCGCGGATCACGTCGGCCTCCGAGAGCTCGAGGGAGGCTGCGAGCGAGATGTCCGCGAAGGTCCGCTCGATCGCGAGGGACCAGGTGGAGTCCCGGCGCATCGCCTGAGGCGTGTTGATGTGATCGCCGTAGATTCGCCCCTTGCGCTCCCAGAACTCGCCGATGAGGCTGATTCCGCCCGGAGCGACCGTGACGTCGAACAGGTTTCGGCCGAGGACGGCGAGGATCTCCTCCGGGGCGGGAACCGTGACGCCGTAGACGTGGCCGGTGCGCCACATGCCGTCCAGGGTGTCAGGGGTCAGGTGCGAGCGGATGACCTGGGCGAGGAGGTGGAGCTCGATGGATGCATACGGTGCTGGGCCGCGGAACAGGGCGAGCAGCGAGCGTGGGTGGACGCCCATGTCGTCGAGCGCGCGGTTCACCTGGAGCGCGGAGGGGATGCGGCTGTCGCCGAGGATCATCATCTGGCGGAGCTCTCGGGCGGAGACGCCGGTGAGGCGCGCGAAGGCGGGCTCGGACGTGTGCGAGAGCGGCCAGGTCGCGATGTCGTGGAGGAGGCCCCAGGCGGCGGCGTAGCGCTGCGTCGTCGTGGAGAGGCCGAGGCGGCGGGCCAGATCGACCGCGATCGCAGCGACCCCGAGGCTGTGGTCGGCGCGGGTGCCGTCGTCCGGGGTGCTGGAGGATTCGACGGGGTTCGGGGCGGAGGGCGCCGGAGGCGACCCGGAGCCCCGAGTGTCGACGGGGTTCGGGGCGGAGGGCGCCGGAGGCGACCCGGAGCCCCGAGTGTCAAAGTGCGGGGACAGGATGCCGAGGAAGGTGATCCCGGAAAGGCGGACGAACGCGGGAGCATCCAGCAGGGGCTGGGCCAGCTCGGCGAGCTGCACGGTCGCGTCGAGGAGCATGGATTGGGGTACCACGGGGCAACCTTCGGGGTGGTGCGTCAGACGCTAGCGAGTGCCTGCAGCCGAAGTCAAGCCTGGTACGACCGTTTGCCGTGGGCGAAACGCGATCTGAAGTCATTGTGGGGATCGGAGAAAAATTCTCAATTTTCTCGTCGGACAGGGCGCGGGCCGTCGAAAACAGGCCGTCGTACAGTGGGGGTGCTCTTGCGCGGGGCGACGAGGGGGCTCACTCCAGGCAGGGTGGGATCTCGGGGAGGGGGGTGGAGGCGGGGAGGACGTACCATTCGGTGCCTTCGGCGCGTACGCGCAGCGCGAGGATCTCCTGCCCGCCGTCGCCGTCGAGGTCGAGGAGGACGGCGGAGACGCTCAAATAGCTCGCCGCCTTGTCGCGGCGGATGGAGCGGCGAGGGGCTCGGCGCGGCCTGCCCGGGCGGGGGCGCCGGGGGAGGGCCCGATAGGACCAGACGGTCGCGAACGAGGGGAGCTCGAGGATCCGGAGGTCGCCCCGGAGCCCTGCAGCAGGAGGTCGCGGTCGCCGTCTCCGTCGAGGTCGACGGCCTCCTCGACTCCGTATCCGATGTCGACGCGGAGCGAGGCCACGGGCGCGGGGGGCGCGCTCGATCCCGCGAGCGGGGCGGCGGAGGCGGGGGGCAACGGGGGGGCGTCGGGCAACGGGGGGCGCCGGCAGGGGGAGGCGCGGCGCAGGCGATGCAATGGGGGAGCACCGCGGCGAGGAGCGAGAGGCGGAGGGCCGAGCGCGCGGGCGCGGATGCGGGGGCGGCCGGGAGGTGGGGTCACTCATCGCCCAGGGCGAGCGCCATATCGAGCAGATCGCCGAACGTGGTGGGGGACGAGGCGCGCGCGGCGCCGACGAACACGGCGGCGCCGGCGCGCAGGGGAGCGCGCCGGGTGACGTCGGCCTCGATCTCGATGGCAATGGGGGTGACGGGGCCGAACGCGTCAGGGACGGCGGCGGGCGCCGGGGCGGGGTCGACGACGAGGCGGAGCTCGACGGCGGCGGGGGGTTCGTGAGCGGCGACCGCGGGCTGCTCGACCCAGCTATCGATGTCGGCGGGCTCCGCCGGTTTGCGCTGGCTGGCGACCTCTCCCGAGGCAGGCGGCGGCTCCTCGTCCTCTCGTTCCTCGAGGTCCGGGAATGCCTCTCCATCCAGGTCGAGCATGGGCTTTGGCTGCCGGGCCGACGCAGGCGCCGGCTCGGGCTCCGCGGCGAGCGCGCTCTCCGCCGCGGCCCTCTCGGCGGCCTCGCGAGCGATGCGCTCCTGCTCCGCCTTGTCGGCGGCCTCGCGGGCGATGCGCTCCTGCTCTGCCTTTTCGGCGGCCTCGCGGGCAAAGCGCTCCTGCTCCGCCTTCTCGGCGGCCTCGCGGGCGATGCGCTCCTGCTCCGCCTTCTCGGCGGCCTCGCGGGCGATGCGCTCCTGCTCTGCCTTCTCGGCGGCCTCGCGGGCGATGCGCTCCTGCTCCGCCTTCTCGGCGGCCT
>CAYQYG010000007.1:23032-50909 GCA_964421485.1 uncultured Polyangiaceae bacterium
TCGGCGGCCTCGCGGGCGATGCGCTCCTGCTCTGCCTTTTCGGCGGCCTCGCGGGCAAAGCGCGCCTGCTCTCTGCGGGCCTCGCCGGCTCCGCGCCCTTTCTGGCCGGCGAGGGCGGCTTCCTCCTCCTCGAAGACCATATCGAGGTCGTCGAGCTCCAGGATATCCTCGCGGACCTCGAGCTCGAGCGAGGGGGGCTCCGAGGTCTTCTGCGGTCCGACGGGCGGAGAGGTCCGGTGCGCGACCGGGACCAGGGGCGTGCCGGACTCCTCCTCGGCGAATGCGTAGCGGCCGGCGCCCGGCGGGGCGGGCGCGGAGCGCGCGCGCGGGGGGAGCTCCGAGGCGCGCATGAGCGGCGGAGGCGGGCCCTCGGAGGAGCGCGCGCGCGCCGGCGGAGGCGGGGCCTCGGAGGAGCGCGCGTGGCGCGGGCGCGGGAGCGCGGCGTTCTTCTTGATGCGCGCGAGCAGGGTCTCCAGGGCGCTGATCCGCTCGGAGGGGGTCACGCCTCACCTCGCGGCGCGGCGTGGAGCTTCACCAGGGCCTCGCCCCAGGGCACGCCGGCGGCGAGCCAGGCGCGCACTCGCGCGACAGCGGGAGCGCCCGCGATCAGGAAGCGCGCGCGGACGGCGTCGCGGTCGACCTGCAAGGCCCGGGCAGGGCGGCCGGCCGCCGCCTCGAGCGCGCCCTCCAGCACGGCCTCGGCGACACCCGCCGCCTCCGCGCCGAGCGGACAGTGGTCCAGCACCAGGACGAGCGCGCGGCCCCAGCGCTCCAGACCGAGCGAGCCCAGCCCGGCCAGCGCGAGCTCGCCGCCGAGGTGATCCACCACCTCTTCCAGCGACGCAGCGCGGACGTCCGCTCGACGCTCGGGGCCCCGGATCGCCTCCCCGGCCTCGCCCGCGCCGGGCGCCTCCGCGCCGGATTCATCGATCGCTCCGCTCTGCGCGAAGCGGCTCGCGAGGCGGCGGCCCATGGCGGCGCCGAGCTCGCGGCCAAATGCGGCGGTGGCCTCGGGGCCCGCGGCCGCGCAGAGGGCGCCGAGCGCGCGCGCCGGGACGAGGACCCTGGAGGGCGCGCCGTCCAGGTGGACCAGCCCGCTCTCGAGATCGAACGTGACGGCCTTCGATGGGTCGAACCGCAAACCTCGCATCAGCGCCTCGCCTGGGGGAGCCTCGCCCTCGACGCGCCGCGGCCTCCTCGCGGCGCCGGTCGGGAGCGCGTATAGAGCTCCACGGTGCGCCGGCAGCCAGCACGGATCAGATCGGTGGGCACAACGAAGGTTGTAGAGCCCCCAAAGCGACGGTGTCAAATGCGCGCGGCGGCCTCGATCACCGCGGGTCCAGTGTGGCAGATGGCGGGCGTGATCGCGGCGCTGGGGATCTCCCTGGCGGCGCGGGCGTCGGGCGCGGCGGAGCCGGCGTGGGGGCAGGCGGAGGCGCCGCGACCCCCGGGGCGGCCGGTGGTGCCGGCGGTGCGGCGGCCCGCGGACGCGGAGGCGCCGGTGCGCGCGTGCTCGTTCGCGCTGCCGGTCTGCGTCCACGCGGCCGCGGGGGTCGATCCGCGGGCGATCCTGGGCGCGCTCGAGGACGCGGAGCGCGCGATGCGGGCCTATGACGCGATGGGGCTGCCGCGGCCGCTGCCCGACGGCGGGCTCGGGGGCGGGCCCGAGCTCGACCTCTATCTGACGCAGGGGGCGCGGCCGCTCGCGCCGGAGGTCGGCGACGACATGCGCGCGATCGGCGAGCCGGTCGATCGGGCGAGCGCGTTCGCGCGCATCGCGGCGGGCGGGTGGCCGGGGTGCGCGCGCGCCTCGGACGCGGCGTACGCGGTGGGCTATGCGATCGCGGCGCGGCTCGACGCGGGCGCGGGCGAGGGGGCGCTCGCGGCGGCGGCGAGCTACCTCGCGACGATCGCGGCGCCGTGCGCGGCGGCGGAGATGGCCGCGATCGACGCCTACCAGCGCGCGCCGGAGCGGGCGATCTGGGGCGGCGCGCTCGGGGGCCTCGACGGGGCGCTCCTCTTTCCGTGGTTCCTCGACGACGCGTACGGCGTGGGGCGGCCGGCGGGGGTGTTCCTGTCGCTGCTCGCGATCGGGGCGCAGCGCACGCCGCCGGACGCGCTGCGCTTCCGCGACGAGCCCGACGAGCTCGACGCGCTCCGCGACTCGCTGCGCGCGCGCGGCGGCAAGCTCGACGACCTCCTGCTCGATTACGCGGTGGCGCGGGCGTTCGTCGGGAGCAGGAGCGACGGGGCGCACCTCGCGGACGCGGCGCGGCTCGGCGATTTCGGGCGGGTGCGGTTCGAGTGGTCGCTGCCGTGGGGCACGCTGCCGCGCCGGGTGGCGCCGCTCCGGCCGATCGAGCCGACCGGCTGCACGTACCTCTGGCTCGACCTCGCGTCCGCGGGCGACGCCGACGAGGTGACATTCGTCGCCGACTGGGAGCTGCCCGCGGTGTTCCGCTGGGCGCTCGTGAAGGTGGATCGCGGCGGCGCGGAGGTCGGGCGCGTCGACGTGGCCGGCATCTTCGGCGCGACGCGCGCGCAGCGGACGGTGGTGGGCCTCGGCGGGCTCGCGGGCCTCCTCATCGTGGGCGTGCACGCGGGGAGCCTCGATCGCTCGAGCCCCCTCGATCCGGACGACGCGCCCGCGATGCCGCACGCGTACACCGTCTGGCTCACGCGCTGACGCGGGATCGACCCGCGCGGCGCGATTCACGGGTCACCCGGACGGGCCGGCGTGATATCCATCGCGCCCCCGGCCCCCAAGGAGACCCAATGAAGCCCCCGAGCTGGCTCGAGACCCTCTTCGAAACGATCCTCTTCAACTCGCGGATCATCGTGATCCTCGCGGTCATGGGCTCGCTCGCGTCCTCGGTCCTGATGTTCGTGCACGGGACGATGCAGATCTACCGCGCGGCGGCCGACTTCGTTCACCACGCGCTCCCGGCGAAGGGCGCCCACGCGGACGAGCACCTCTCGATAGCCCTGATCTCGTCGGTCGACAGCTTCCTGTTCGCGACCGTGCTGCTCATCTTCGCCATGGGCATCTACGAGCTCTTCATCAGCAAGATCGACCCGGCGAGCCGCACGGCGGACTCGCGCCCGAACTGGCTCGAGATCCACAGCCTCGACGACCTGAAGAGCGCGGTCGGCAAGGTGATCCTGATGATCCTCATCGTGCGCCTCTTCGAGACGGCGGTGAAGATGACGTACTCGGAGCCGATCCACCTGCTCTGGCTCGGGCTGGCAGTGGTGTTCGTCTCCGTCGCGCTCTTCCTCGTGCACGCCGGGCACGGCAAGGAAGAGAAGAAGAAGCACGAGAAGCACGCATAGCGCCGCGGCACCCCCGAAACCCGAACCAGCAAAGGTAGGTCCTCATGGGCATCAGCGAGAGCGAAGTACTGGCCAGCCTCCGGGTCCTCGTCTGCGTCGCGAAGGCGGACGGGACGCTGCACGTCGACGAGCGCCGGGCGCTCGCGGCGGCGATCGAGTCCGTCCCGCTGCCGGACGAGGTGACCCTGGACGCGCTGCTCGCCGAGTCGCGCGACCTCGACGAGCTGCTCGCCGAGCTGGAGAGCCGCGAGGCGCGGGCCGAGATCTACCGCTCGGCCTACAGCATGGCGAACGCGGACGGGAGCTGCTCTCCCGAGGAGCAGGCGCTGCTCGACCGCATCCGCGAGTACCTGAGCCTGACGGCCGAGGACACGACCGCGCTCCAGCGGCTCTTCCACGACTCGGGCGAGGGCGCGCTGACGAGCGCGAAGAAGGCCATCGAGGACCCCGAGGAGCGCGAGGCCGCGATCCGCAAGGAGACCTTGAAGTGCGCGATGGTGAGCGCGGTGCTCGGGGCCTTCCCGGTGCCGGGGCTCGCGATCGCGACCGACCTCGCCGTGGTCGGCCTCCAGGTGACGCTGGTGCGCGACATCGGCCAGCTCTGGGGCAGGACGATCGACCGGCAGGGCGCCAAGAAGGTGCTCTACGGGCTGGGGCTCGGCACGGGCGCGCGCCTGGCGGTGAACAACCTCGCGAAGCTCCTGCCCGGCTGGGGGAGCGTGGTCGGGGCGGCGACGTCGTTCGCGTCGACGTATGCGCTCGGCGGGGTGATGAGCAAGTTCTTCGCGCGCGGGGACGAGGCCGATATCGAGGCCCTGAAGAGCGAGTTCAAGGCCGCCGAGAAGGAGGGGAAGAAGGTCTACAAGGAGTCGAAGGACGAGATCGACGCCAAGGCGGCCGCCGCGAAGGCGAAGCTCGACGCGCTGAACGCGGAGCTCGAGTCGGGCGCCGTCACGCAGGCCGAGTTCGAGCGGCGCGCGGCGGAGATCGTCTAGAGAAAGCGCGCGTTCTCGTGTAAAAAGATCGCGCCCGTGGTTCCGGCGGTGGGGGGATCGAGCGCACGCCGACGATCCGCCGACGATGCGATGACGAAGCTTAGGAGAATGGCATGGACACTGATCTGCTCATCACGCTCTCAGGGTTGGCGGTCGCCGGGCTCGCGGCCATCGTCGGGATCTGGGTCGAGCGCGATCATTCGAAGCCGGCTCGGTATGCGTACACGCTCTCGGGCCTGATCGGGCTCGCGACCATCGTCGGCATGTACCAGTGCTACTCGGACGCGGCGGAGGGCGAGAAGATGGAGGCCGACATGGCTCGGATGCTCCAGATGCTCGACAAGATCGCCGCGTCGAGCGAGGTCGAGATCCCCGAGCTCGAGAACTTCGTGAAGACGGAGATCAACGCGCAGAGCCGCGCGAACCCCGACGTGGTCGCGAAGCTCGCGCAGCGCGTGGCCGACGAGGGCGGCGACCCCAAGGCGATGCTCTCGCAGCACCTCCCGCCCTCCGAGGTCGAGGGGCTGGACCGGAAGGGCGGGCTCTCCGTGAAGCCGCCGAGCGGAAAGCCGGCGGTCTCGCTGGCGGCCGCTCCGGCCGGCGACGGCTCGGCGGCCGCGCCCGGGGACGGTCCGCGCCCGATGATGAACCGACGCGGGAAGCGGCCGGTCCTCGGCGCGGGCGGCATCCTCCTCGGCGGGCCGGCAGCCCCGGCAGCGGTGGCCGCTCCGGCGGCGACGGCGGCGCCGGACGCAGCCGCCACGGCGGCGCCTGCCACGTCCGCGGACGTGAAGATCGCGGACCCCTCGTCGCTCCTGCCCAAGGGAGCGCTCGGCCTCGGCGGGTCGAAGGGCGGGGACGACGCCGCGAAGTCGGACGGGACCGCGAAGCCGTCGCTCGTCGGCCCGAAGCCCGCGGGCGACGCGGCGAAGCCGGACGCGCCGAAGAAGACGCTGCCCGCCGGCAAGCCCAAGCTCTGATCGAAACCCCCTCGCTCACGATGTCTCGCCGGAGGGGGCGCGAAGCCCCCTCGCCGGCCGGCCCCTGCCCCGATCAGCCGAAGAGGCTCCACTCGTCTTCGAGCAGGCCGATCGCCTCGATGAGCTCGAGCGCGAGCTCGCGGCCGATCCACTCCTCGACGCGCTGGCCCGCGGCCACGGCCGTGTAGCTCGCGCGGGGGAGGCGCTTCGCGAGGTGCATCAGGCGCTTGCCGGTGCGGTCGAGGCGGGCGACCCAGTCGGTGCCGCGGTAGGTGTACTCGGCCTGATGGAAGAGCGAGCTGCCGAGCGCGACGATACGCTCCCGGACCACCGCGCTCGGCTCGGCGCGCGACTCGATCGCCTGGCGGACCTCGCCGAGCGCGCGCAGCACGAGGCCGACCGGCGCGCCGGGGTGGAAGGAGCAGCGCTTCGGCGTGAACGAGAGATCGCGGAGCGCGAGGAAGTACCACGCGTGCGGCGCCGACACGCGGTAGAGGTACGAGGCGCCGGTCGCCTCCGCGGCCTCCATCGCGATGCGCCAGGCGCCCTCCTCGTCGATGTCGTCGCACTCGGAGGCCATGCCGTCGATGCGCGGGATGCCTGCGCCGCGCACGAGCGGATCGGCCCAGGCCATCGCGACGACCGAGGTCGCGCGCGACCAGCTGCAGAGCACCTGCGCGCGCGCCTCGGCGGAGACGCGGCCGCCCGGATCGATCCAGACGAAGCGGCCGCCCTTGAGGTCGGCGCGCACCTCGTGCTCGAGCGCGCCGTGCTCGGCGAGGCGCTTGAAGAGCTCCTCGCCCTTCGCGGTCCAGCGCAGCACCAGCGCGTCGGCGGGCGGGGCGTCGTCCCAGTCGAGCTCGGGGGGCTGCGGTGGGGGCTGCGGCTCGAGGTCGGCGCTGAAGAGCGGGCCCCGCGGCGACGCGTGCCGCGCGACCGCGCTCTCGCCGTCGTCGCGCGGCTTCGCCGTCGGGTCGCGCTTCTTCGCTGGTTTCGGCGCGGGCGCGGCCCCCGCCGCGCGCCCTCGCGCCGGCTTCGCCGCGCGCCCCTTGTCGGCCTTGGGACGATGTCCGCGCTGCATGCCCGTCGAGCGATGCTAGCGAGGGCGCGCGCGCCTGCCGAGTCGGTTTTACACCCGGGGCTCCGGCTCACCTCCGGCGCCCTGCGCCCCGAGCTTCGGTCGTACACTCGGGGCTCCGGCTCACCTCCGGTGCCCTGCGCCCCGAACCTCGTTATGCTTCCAGTGGAGAAGGATTCCCATGCGAGAACGCCTGCGCATCGCGACCTGGAACTGCTTCGGCGTGCCACCCTCGATCGAGGACTTCTTCTCGGGGAACCCGTTCTGGCCCGAGCGCTTCGAGTCCAGGGCGCTCGTCGAGGCGCTCTCCAGCCATGATGTGGTCTGCGTCCAGGAGAACCTGCTCGAGGGCGTGAGGGCGCGGCTGGAGGGCATCCGCGCCGCGGCCGGGTTCGCCGAGCTCTGGTGCGATCCGATGGGGCCCGACGCGGCGGACAACACGTTCGTGGGCAGCGGGCTCGCGATCTTCTCGCGCTTTCCGGTGAGCGTCCGCTTCTCCCGCCTGCCGCGCGGCGCGGGCCCCGACGGCTTCGCGCGCAAGGGCTTCGCCGTCGCCGACGTGCGCCTCCCGAGCGGCCGCGTCGTGCACGTCGTGAACACGCACCTCCAGGCCGATGATCCGCACGTGCCGCTCGAGGACTGCCGCGCCGCGCGCGCCGCGCAGATCACCGAGCTCGCCGCGGCGATCAGCGAGCTGGCCGGCCGCGGCCCCACCGTGCTCTGCGGCGACCTCAACGTCATCCACGGGACCGACGAGTACGACGAGGTCCACCGCGCGCTCGGCGGCGCGCTCCAGGACCTCTCCGCGCGCTCGGGGCTCGCGACGTGGGACGTCGAGCGCAACGACGTGACGGCCCATTTCCTGCCGCCCGGATCCCCCGATCGCGCGCTGCTCGATTACATCTGGGCCTCGCCCGGGCGCTTCACCGCCGGGGAGGTCCGCATGATCCTCGACGAGCCGCTGCCCGACGCGGTGAGCTGCCCGCTCCCGCCGTCGCTGCGGCCCTTCGCCTCGGACCATTTCGGCCTGGCCGCGGTGCTCGAGCTCTCCGACTGAGCCCGCCGCGCGCCTCCGCCCCGGGCCCGCGCTACCTCTTCGGCTTGCCGGCGCCCTCGGCGAGGGCCTGCCTCACGGCCTTCTTGAACTTCGCGAGCGGCTGCGCCCCGCTCACGTGGATGCCGTTGATCACGAACGCGGGCGTGCCGCTGATGCCCGCGGCGTCGGCGATCTTCCGGTCCGCCTCGATCGCCGCGCGGTGCGTCCCGGCGTCGAGCGCCGCGCGGAATTTCGCGAGATCGAGCCCCATCACCGCCGCGTGCCGCTCGACCGCCGCGCGGTCCAGGTTCTGCTCCGACGTGTCCTGGAACAGGAGGTCGTGCATCTTCCAGAACCCCGCGTCGCCCTTCTGCGCGTGCGCCTCGAGCGCCGCCTCGGCCGCGATCTGCGCCTGGGGGTGCATGGGCAGCGGCATGTTGCGCCACACGACCTGCACCTGCCCGGGGAAGGCCGCGATCAGCTCGTCGATCGTCTTGGCCGAGCGCTGGCAGAACGGGCACTGGAAATCGGCGAACACCTGCACGACGACCTTGCCGCCTGCGGCGCCGCGGCGCGGGGCCGACTTGCCGGGCGCGGGCACGTTCACCTTCGGCAGCGCCGGCGGCGGCGCGGCCTGCTTCATGATGGCGTCGTAGACCTTCGCCCGCGGCGTCCCCTTCGCGACGAGCGCCCTCGCCTTCGCGAGCTCCTCGTCGATGAGGCCCTGGAACTTCTCGATCGGCTGCGCGCCGACGAGGCGGCGCCCGTTGATGAAGAAGTGCGGCGTGCCGGTCGCCTGGATGTCGTCCGCGAGATCCTGATCGGCGCTGATCTTCGCGGCGAACTTGTGCGTCGCGATCGCGCGCTGCGCGGCCGGCACGTTGAGCTGCAGCGCGGCCGCGATGCCGTCGAGCGCGGCGTCGCTGAGGTCCTGCTGGCCGTCGAAGAGCAGGGCGCTCGCCTTCCAGAAGGCCGCTTCGCCCTTCTGGGCGCGCGCCTCGCGCGCGAGCTCGGCGGCCGGCTCGGCGCGCGGGTGGAACGGGAGCGGCTGGTCCTTCCAGACCACGCGCAGGTCGTCGCCGTACTTCGCGACGAGCTGATCGATCGTCGGCGCGACGCGCCTGCAGAAGGGGCACTGGAATTCGGCGAACTCGACGAGCGTGACCAGCGCCGTCCCCTTGCCGCGCACGGGCGAGTCGCCGATGGGCACGAGGTGCACCGTGGTGTCCGGAGCGGCGTCGCCGCCGCCGCCCGCGTCGCGGGGCCTGGGGGCCTCGAAGTTCTGCTGCGCGAGCGTCGCGTAGACCCGCGAGGGCGGCGTCCCGCGCTCGCGCAGCGCCCGGGCCGCCGCGAGCTGCGCGTCCACGATCTCCGCGAACCTGTCGAGCGGCTGCGCCCCGCTCAGGAACACGCCGTTGATGAACGACGCGGGCGTGCCCGTGACGCCGATCTTCTTGCCGAGCGCCAGGTCGTCGTCGACCTTGCGCGCCGCCGAGCCGCTCGCGAGCAGCGCCTCGAGCGACCTCGGGCTCACCCCGGCCGCTCGCAGCGCCTGATCCATCTGCTCCGGCGAGAGGCGATCCAGCGACTCGAAGATCGCGTCGTGGAACGCCCAGAAGGCGCCCGGCCCCCTGTGCTCGAGCACGGCCGCCGCGGCCTCGGCCGCCGGCCGCGCGTTCTTGTGGAACGGGAGCGGGTTGTGCTTCCAGACGATCCGCACCTGTTTCGGTCCGTACCGGCCCTGGAGCTCGCGCAGCGTGCCGTGGAGCTTCTTGCAGAAGGGGCACTCGAAATCGGAGAAGACGACCAGCGTCACCGGCGCGCTGCGGCTCCCGCGCACCGGATCCGCCCGCGTCACCGGGATGGGTCCGGGATCGCCGTCGTCGTCCGCGGCGGGCTCCTCGATCACGTCCTCGGGGCCCGCGACCTGCGCTGCCTGCGCCGGGGACGCGGGGACGGCGACCTGATCGACCGGGGCGGGCTGGGGCCCGTGCTCCGGGGGCGGCGCGGCAGGGCCGCAGGCCGCGACGAGCCCGGCGACGAGCGAGAGCCAGATGACGAGGAGGGTGGCAGCGCGGCGAGGCATCGCTCTACATTAGCCCGACCCGAGCGAGGACATGCAGAAGACATACACCGCCGCACGGATCGATCCCGAAGCGCACCGGCCGACGCTCGGCCGCTTGTGGCGCGACAACCTCGCGCCGCAGGGCGTCTCCGACGAGCTCGTCGAGCAGCGGATGCGATGGTTCCTGAACGAGAACCCCGCTGGCCCCACGCGGACGTGGATGGGCTTCCAGGGCCCAGACCGCGAGGTGATCGGCAGCGGCTCGTTCTACATGCGCGACACCGTGCTCGCGGGCAGGACGCTCAAGGCCGGCATCCTGGGCGACTTCGCCGTCGATCGCGCGCACCGCATCGCGGGCGCCGCGATGAGCATCCAGCGCGAGATCGCGCGCGCCGCCCGCGAGGCCGGCGTGGATTTCCTCTACGCGTTCCCGAACCGCGCCGCGTTCCCGATCTTCCAGCGCGCCGGCTACAAGAAGATCGGCGAGTCCACGATGTGGGTGAAGCCGCTCACGGCCGCCTACAAGGTCGAGGAGCTGGCGGCGGGCACGGACGAGGACCGCCGCGGCGCGGCCAGGGAGATCGTGCAGCGCGCGGCCGCGCGCGCGGCCGCCGCGATCCCGAGCGCCCGCTGGCGCGCGCTCTGGGAGGGCGCGCTGCCCCTCTGGCTCGAGGACCGCCTCGTCGACGCGCTCGACGCGCCCGAGGGCCCCCTCGCGCGGGCCGCCGTGCGCGCGGCCGACGCGGGCCTCGTCGCGCGGGACAGCGCGCAGATGCTCCGCCGGCGCCGCCGCGTCGACTCCGAGCTCGCCGGCACGGCGGACCTGCGCTTCGACGACCTCTGGGCCCGCGCCCGCCACCGCTACATCGTCGGCGTCCGGAGCTCCGCGTACCTCAACTGGCGCTACACCACGTTCAAGACCACCGACTACCGCTTCTTCTGCCTGACCGATCCGAGCAGGTCCAGGCTGCTCGGCTACGCGGTCTACCGGCTGCAGGGGAACAAGGCCGTCGTCGCGGACCTGTTCTGCGAGGACCTCGACGAGCTCTTCGAGCTCCTGATCCTCAAGCTCGCCGAGCGCATGCGGCAGGAGGGCTACGACGCGCTCTGCGTGCTCTACGTCGGCGCGTCGATCTTCGGCGAGCGGCTGCGCCGGATCGGCTTCTTCCCGCGGCCGCAGCCGAAGGACGGCTCGCGCTGGCTGATCGTGCACATGGACGCCGCGTTCCCGGAGGAGCTCCGCAGGGAGGCGCTCGACCCGGAGCGCTGGTTCATGCCCGACGGGGAGCTCGACGCGTAGCGCGGCGAGGACGGACACCGCCCGGCGCGGGCGCGGGCCCTCGCGTGATCCATCGCCATTGCCCCGCCATCGAGGCAGGATCACCGTATCCTGAGAGATAGAAGCGCATGACCATCCAGGCCATTCACGCCCACCTCTCCGCGCGCACGGAACAGATGCGGGAGGAATACATCCGCCTGCTCCACGAGCGCGTCCCGTTCTTCCGCACGATCCCCGACGCGCAGGTCGCGCATGCGGCCGAGATCCTGTTCAAGACCTTCCTGGAGGCGCTCGCGGCCTCGGACATGGGGCCGATCCTCACGTGGGCCACGGGCGCCCTCAAGGTGCGCGCGGAGCAGGGGCTGCCGCTCGACGGCGCGCTGATCATCGTGACGCAGTTCCGCCGGGCCGTCCTCCTCGCGCTGTCCAGCTTGCCCCCCGCCGAGCTCAGCGCCGTCATCGAGGTCCTGCTCTTCGTCGACGACCTCTGCGAGGCCTACACGGACGCCGCGACCTCCGTCTACATGCAAGCGCTCCACGAGCTCTCGACCCCGCTCATCCCGGTGAGCGACGGCGTGGTGGTCATGCCGCTCGTCGGGGTGATCGATCGCGCGCGCGCCGAGCGCCTGCGGGACGTGCTGCTCGCCGGCGTCGCGGCCGAGGGCGCGAGCGTCGCGATCCTGGACGTGACGGCTGTATCGAACATGGGCGCGAGCGTGGCCGATGCGCTCCTGTCGGCCGCGAAGGCGGCGCAGCTGCTCGGCGCGGAGGTCCTGCTGACGGGCATCAGGCCCGCCGCGGCGCGCGCGCTCGTGGAGCTCGGCGCCGACCTCGGCGGCGTGGTGACGAGGGCGACGCTGAAGGACGGGATCTCGTTCGCGCTCGCGAGGGAGCGGCGCGCCGGCGCCGGACGCTGAGGGCGCGGCGCCGGGATCAGACGCCTCCGGGCGGCTCCTGGATCCGCAGCCTGCCGCTCGCGATGGCCTTCACGATGTCCATCGGCGTCAGGATCCCGGCGAGCTGCCCGTCGCCGTCCACGACCACGAGCCGGTGCACCCCCTTTGCGGCCATCATCATGATCGCGGCCGAGAGCGGATCCGAGTCGCGGATGGAGAGGCTGCCCTGGGTCATCAGCTCCCGGACGGTCGCGGTCTGGACCACCGAGCCGTCGCGCTTGATGGCGTCGCTCTTGGAGAAGACGCCGACGACGTGCCCCGCCGCGTCGCACACGGGCGCGCCGCTCACCGCGAGCGTCGCCAGGGTCTCCGCGGCCTGCCCGAGAGACATCTCCGGAGTGAGCGTGACCACGCTGTGCACCATCAGATCGCCCACGCGCATCCTGATTCTCCCGGACCGGGAGTCGACCACGTCACGCCGCCGGCGGCAACTTACGTGAGGGGCGCGAGCCGGCCGCGCGGACGGCGCGCGTCCTCCGAGACCACTTCTGGGCCGTGCTGTCGACGCGCGAGGGCCGCCCGCCGTCAGCGCTTCGGGCGCAGCGGGCGCGGGCGCGATCCGTCGATATCGGTGAAGCCATACTCCTCGGCCAGCTCGGCGACGGCGAGCACCTTTCCGGTCTTCGACATCACCCCGGGATCCGCGGCGAGCGCGGCGACGGCGCGCCCGCTGAGCTCCGGCGACTCGGCCCCGGAGAGGTCGATACCCTCCACGACCCTCGCCATTGCGATCACGCGCTCGGTCTTCACGAGGCCCGGGTGGATCGAGACCGCGGCGACGCCCTTGTCGCGCAGCTCGTGCGCCATGTCGGCGGCGAGCCGGTCGACGCCGGCCTTGCCGACGCCATAAGCGACGTTGATCATGTACCCGGCCCCGCCGGGCGAGGAGACGTTCACGATCAGCCCGCGCCCCGCCGCGATCATGATCGGCGCCGCGAGCACGCTCGCCACGTAATGGGAGCGGAGGCCGACGGTGTGCATCACGTCCCACATCGAGAGGGGCTGCTCCCAGAACGGGACCCCGAACACGCGATCGTCGGGCACCGCGAACACGTTGTTGACGAGCACGTCGAGCCGGCCCTCGCGCTCGCGCACCTCGCGGAAGACGGCCTCGACGGCGGCGTCGTCGCGGTGGTCGCAGCGGATCGCGACGCCGCGCCCGCCGCGCCGGGTCACCTCGGCCGCGGTCTCGCCGATGGTCCCCGGCAAGGGCGCCGCGCCCTCCTCGACCGTCCGCCCGGTGACGTAGACCGTGGCCCCCGCGTCCCCGAGCCCGAGCGCGATGCCGCGCCCCACGCCCCTGCTCCCGCCCGTGACCACCGCGACCTGCCCCGTCAGGGGCCGTTTGCCGTCTCCGTTGCGCATGCCCCGTGCCTTTACCTCATTCCTGTCCGCCCGCAGTACTGAACAGATCGACGCTCGCGGAGGCTCCGGCGCGTCGGCTCTCGCGACGATGCCCCGCCACGTCCTTTCCGCGCTATCGGCGACAGGCGTCCTCGTCGACGGCACGCTCCCGGAGGAGGGCACGGGATGGTACGGCGTGGGCGTCATGGCGACGTCGCCATCCCCGAGCCGCCGCAATAACAGCGCCTGTGTCGAGGGAATGTAGCTCCACGGCATGTCCGGCCAGCCGACTCCGCCGTTGACGGCCTCCGGACGGGCCCGCTAACGTCGCTCGCGGCGCGGCGAGCCGTCGCGACAAGGAGGATCCGGATGAGCACAGCGAATTATCATATCTATGATTCGGCGATCGTGGACGCACCGATCGAGGAGGTCTGGGCCGCGGTGCGCGACATGATGCAGCTCCTGCACATCGTGTTCGGTGACATGGTGAAGGATTGCCAGTGGGTCGACGGCGGCTCGGCGGAGCGGATCCCCTCGCGGTTCAAGTTCACGCTGACCGCCTCGGGGGAGACGCCCCTCGAGGAGGTCGCCGCCCGCTCCGAGATCGACCACTCGGTCACCTATCGAATGATCGGCGCCGCGGTGGGCATCGAGGGGTACGTCGCGACGTACCGGCTCCGGCCCATCACGAACGAGCCGGGCAGGACGTTCGTGGAATGGCCTCGCGAGTTCGCCGTCGCCCCGGGGCAGGACGCCGCGAAGGTCGTCCCGTTCCTCACCTCCATCGCATCGCAGGAGGTGGCCGCGCTGAGGACCTATTTCCAGCGCCGCACCTCGAGGTGACCGCGCTTCCGGTCATGATGTCGCTCGACGCCCGCGGCGCGGCCAACCCCGATACGCAGATCTCGTAGCCTTTCGCGATCGGCTCTACGAGGCTCACCGGGCGGCCTGGTAGGTCGTCTCCGAAATTCGTCCCTGGTTCGAGAGAGAGAATTTCACAGGGAGGCGGGGAGGAGGGGAGGATTTCTGTGATTTGCCGCGCGCATGTGGCGGCATTTCACTTCAGGTCGGTTCGCGCCTCCTTGAGCAGAGCCTCGATGCCGTTCGCATCGGCGGCGACCTGTGCCGGATCAGGCGCGTCGACGATGCGCCCTCCGGGCGTGGGGTACCGGTCATCTGCGCTGCGCTGCGGGATACCGATCCCGTGCTCCGCCGCGCCGCGTCAGAGGCCGTCGCCGGGGCCGCCAGCGACGTGGAACGCGTCGCTGGCACGGCAGGTGCGTGCCAGGTGGCTGATCTGCATTCACGCCTCCCCCGGAAGCAGGCTCGCGGCGTCGCGACGGCGCGGACAGCTCGAATAGATTTGAAATGAAGGGGATCCGGCGATGATAGGGAATCCAGGCGTTGCCACCTTCACGCACGAGGGCCGAGAGCAGATCTACGCGTTCGTCAGGGGCGGCGACGGGCGCCTGTACGTGTGCTTCTGGGATGCGCGCCCCGGCGTCACGAGCTGGCGGTGGGCGGATCAGGGCAGGCCGCCGCAATCGCGCGTGAACAGCTCTCCGACCGTGCTCTCGTCGGTCCAGGACGACCGCGCGGAGGAGCACTTCCTGCACGCCTTCGTCCGCGGTGACGACGGCGAGCTCTACGAGAATTCCTGGAATGGCTCGGTCTGGAGCTGGGCTCGACACGGAAAGCCCGCATGGAACATCCCGCTGGTCAAGGGCCCTGGCCTGATCGCCTACCGGAGGACGTTCTACCTCGACGGCGACGAATACATCTCCGACTCCAACGATCAGCTGTTCGCGTTCTGCTGGGGCAGCGATGACAGGTTGTACAGGCTCTGGCAAGACACCGGCGAATGGCGCCTGCAGGGGAGGATGCCCGGCGCCGCAGCCACGGTGAGCAGCGAGCCCGCGGTCGCTCGTCACCCTCGCCCCGGTCCGTTCTCGTTCGTCCATGCCTATGTCGTCGGGAGCGACGAGCGCCTCTACGTGAACTTCTCGACGACCCTGCAGGCCGACCTGTGGACGTGGCGGGATCTGGGGCAGCCCGGCGCCGGCTCGCCGGTCACGAGGAACATCAGGCCCGCCGTGATCTCCCACCCTGCCCAGGGTCGTTATCGACTCTTCGCCTTCATTCGCGCGGGCGACGGTCGTCTGTGGGCGCACGACTGGGGCGGGCGAGGCGATTCAACTGCTGGAAACTGGATCGACCTCGGGGCGCCCCCGGGGACGGCGGTGTCCAGGGAGCCCTCCGTGGTCTCGTATACCCACGAAGGGCAGGCATTCATGTACGTGTTCGTGAGGGGCGCCAACGGGCACCTCCACGTGTGCCGCTGGGACGGGGCGGGGAGCCCCCTCTGGAGCGATCTCGGCCGGCCGACCCCAGGAGGCCGCGACACGCCGGCGGGCGCTGGGGCCGGGCAGGCGCTCGTCGCGAGCGCGCCGGGCGCCGTCACGTTCCTGCAGGTCGAGCCGGGGGGCGAAAGCGACCGCATCTACGCGTTCGTGCGCGGCGGCGATGACAGGCTGCACACGTGCTACTGGAACGGCGTGGATCTCTGGCTCTGGAGCGATCTGGGAGCGCCGTGAGCGCCGTGCTCACTTCTTTCGGGACAGGCGGTGGAGCGCCCTCGATACCATTTCTCGCCGATCCTCCCGGTCGTCCTCGAGCGCGCACATGAGGGCATGCGCGACACCGGCCTGGACCGCCGGGAGATCAGCGAGGAGGGCGTCGAGGTGGTCGGCCTGGGCGCCGAGATTACCCAGAGCATAGGCGGCCGAGGCGCGCTCTTCCGGCGACGGGCCATGCGCGAGTCGCTCCGCCACGAGCGGCGCCGCCGATGCTGCACGAGGACCGAATTCGGACAGCGCTTCCAGCGCGGCGACCCGCACCGCCGCCACCGGGTCTGCCAGCAGCCCGGCGAGATCTGGGATCGCCTCGTCTGCATCCGCGGCGAGGAGCTCGATCGCGCGAAGGCCGGCGATGCGGACCTCCGGATCCGAGTCGCCGAGAGCGCGTCTTGCGTTCGGGATGGCCGCCCGGGCCACCTCGGGGCTCGTCGTTCAGGCCATGACGCATCTCTTTATCTTCGATCGAAATGCGGCGGTCTTGGGCAACCCCTTGACGGATGCGAACGGTTCCATTCTCGGCGGTTTCCAGGTCCTGGTCGCGAGCTTGCGTAATCGCTTCGAGGTAGGGGCGAAGGGGCTCGGAAACGTAGTCATCCAGGTGGCGGTCCACCCACTGCTGGAGCGAGGACACCTGCCGCTCGACGACTTCGATCGCTGTGGCCTTCTGCTTCGGATCACTCCAGTCAATGTCAAGCCCGGCCTTGATGCTGGGCGCCAACAGCAGCGGGATGCGGGCTTTTCGGCAGATCTCCTCGACCGGACGGTCGATGATCTTCGACACGACTTGGACAATGCACCGAGCAGCATGGCCGAGCAGGTTGATCGTGTCCTCAACCCGCCCGGCCCCGGCCAAAGGGCGGCTGTCGAGAGCCACACGCAGCGCTTTGGACACCGCCTGGGCTTCGCCCTCCGTCGCGTGTTTGGACCGGACGAGCTCCACGGTCCGCTCCAGCAATCGCCGATCCATGTGGTGCTCGATCATGCGCTCTCGAAACACCTGCAGTGCGCCCTGCGAAAACGACGGTGTGACGGCTCCCAGGCAGCCGAGGACCATCTGCCTGCGGAGGTCGACGATGGCGAGCTCGACCGCCTCCGCGTCGGACGCCCCAACGTATCCCTGGAGCAGGGTCACCATGCAATTCAACATGATCGGCGCTCTAGCGAGGCACGCGCCGCGCGGCCTCGCAGATCGCGGCGCGGATCGGGTCCCTGGGCAGCTCGGGCGCGAGCTTCTCCTCGCAGGCCACGAACGGGTCGAGCGGGTCGACGGCGAGCGCATTCGAGAATGCCTGCGCGGGGTCATCGCCGCCGTGGAGCAGCCCGTGCAATGACCACCACCGCCCATAGCGGCCGTAGACGTCCTCGGCCTTCTCGACGAGGGGGGCGGCGCTGCCGCGCTCGCCCGAGGCGAGCAGCGCGGCGGCGAGGTAGCAGCGGACCGAGGGCTCGCGGGGGGCGAGGGCCTGCGCGCGGGCGTGCTGCGAGGCGGCGGCGGCGTGGTGGCCGCGCTCGTCGAGGAGCTGGCCGAGACGGACGCGGCGGGCAATGTCACGGCGGTGCGGGAGATCGCCGCCGGGGGCGAGCTCGGGCGAGACCTCGCGCGGCGCCGAGGTGAGGTAGGCGCGCCAGCGCTTGTCCCAGCCGGCGAGATCCGCGCCGGAGACGTCGGCGATCGCGCGGCCGATGTCGTCCTGGTCGGTCGCGGACTTGAGGCGGACGAGGAGCCGCGGGAGCGCGTCGTCGCCGTTCTCCTTCGCCCAGTAACGGATGAAGCTCGCGACCTCGGCGAACGCGACCGAGGCCTCCTCCGCGGTCGGGAGCATCGCGATCGAGGGGCCGAGCTTGTCGAGCGGGCGGCCGAGGCCCTTCTCCAGGCCCAGCGCGGCGATGGCGTCGACCGGAGGGACGTCGTCGTGCGGGTCGGGGGCGCGCCAGCGGACCTCCTCGCGCTTGGCGACGCCCTCCTGGAGCCAGAGCGGGGCGCGATCGCGGGTGCCGCGCGAGAGGGCGAGGTGCGTCATCTCGTGCGCGAGCGTGTCGAGCCAGCCGTATCCCTGCAGGGTGGCGCGGGGGGAGATCATCGTGACGCGACCCCACTTGGCCACGGCCACGGTGCCGGTCGTCTGCGCGGCCTCCTCGGGCAGGCCGGTGAGCGCGGCGAGCGTGAACTGGTCACGCACGAGATCGATGCGGAGCGGGCGGGGGAGCTCGACGCCGAGATCCTTCGCGAGCACCTCGCGGACCTTCGCGGCGACCTCGGCGAGCACGGGGACGAGCGCGCGGTCCTCGTCGTCCTGAAGGCGCACCCAGACGCCGCGGGCCTCGTCCTCGACGATCTCCGTGGCGGCAGTGCCGCGCGCACAGCCGCGCGCGATCTCGCCGAGCGAGGCGCCCTCGGGCGTGGCCGCGAGGTCAGGGCGCGAGAGGATCGCCGCGGCGCCGTCGCAGTCGGCCTCGTAGATCGCGAGGCGGGCGCGCTCGATCGCGAGCGCGATGTCCGCAGGGTCGGCGCCGTCGAGGATGGCGCGCGCCGCAGGAAGCTCGATCTCGAGGATGGCGTCGCGCGCGCGGCCGGCGCGGCTCAGGTCGCCGATCGTGATGCGGCCGGACGCGGGGGCCGACGCGCTCGCGATCGCCGCGAGGACGGCAGGCGCCCACGCGCGCCGGAGCCGGGCCGCAGCGCGCCTCGACCTCGCGATCATGCCTCCATGGCTCATTTCAGCAGGCCCTCCGCATAGCGCCGCACCGCCTCCTTGAGGCGCGGGTCCGACGAGCCGCCGAGGCCCTCGAGCACGCGCCGCCGGAAGTCCTCCGGCCCCTTGTGCTTGTCCTTGCCAGGGACGTCGGCCTTGCGCGCGATCCGGCGGCCGTCGTCGCCCTCGCCGCCGTCCTCCTCGCCGGCGTCCTCGCCGCGGGCCATCTCGAGCAGCCGCTGCGCGTCGCGCTGCCGCTCGATGCCGCGATCGCCGTCGCCCTCCTGGAGGGCCCTCTGCGCGTCGCGCATCGCCTGCTCGGCCTCGCCGAGGTTCTGGAGCTGGTCCTCGGGCATGTGGCCGTCGCCGCCCTCGCCCTTGCTCCTCAGGTCGCGCGCGCGCTCGGCCATGGAGCCCTCGTTCGAGCTCGAGCGCTCCAGCGCCTCCCTGGCGCGGTCCGAGGTCGCCTGGCGGAGCTTGCGGAGCGCCTCCTCGGCCCAGGCGAGCTCGCCGGCGACGGGCTCGCGCGCGCGGCCGGCCTCGCGGCCCGCGCGGGCCTCGGGGAAGAAGCCGCCGCTCCGATCGCCGATGCGCTTCGCCTCGTCGAGGGAGCGGACCGCGCCGTGGCCAGCCTCGATCGCCTGGCGCAGGTCGCCCTGCTCCAGTGAGCCGGCCATCGCCTCGGCCTGCTCGCGCGCCGCGGCCGCGGCCGACTCGGCGCTGCCAGGCAGGCCGCCGCCGCGGGGGAGATCGCGCACGGCCTCGCGGATCGCCTCGGCGTGCTGCCGGACCTCCTCGCGCAGGGCCTCCATCTCCTCCTTCGACGTCGCCTTGTCGAGCGCGTCGCTCACCGAGTCCATCTCGGCCTGGTGGTCGTGGATCAGCCGCTCGAGGTCGCGCTCGGCGTCAGCGCTCTCGCCGTCGGCGCTCGAGGCCTCGCCGGGGCGGGGGTCGCGCGGCGCGCCCGACTCGACGCCGCCGCGGCCGCCGCCGCCGAACGAGGGCTCCGGCCGCCGGAGGCGCGCGGCGAGGTCGCGCGCGGCGAGCTCGGCGTGCACCCAGTCCTCCCGCTGCCGCGCCCGCGCGATCCGGCGCAGATCGTTCGCGACGATCTCGCCGAGATCCAGGCCGAGCTCGCCGAGGCGGAGCATCTGCTTGCCGCCGCCGTCGAGCACGGTGACGGCCGCGTCCGCGCGCGCCGCGCCGCCCGCGCGATCGCCGCCGATCACCGCCGTCGCGGCCGCCGCGGCCTCGTCGGCGACCTCGGCGAGGCGCCGCGCGACGGACCTCGTGTCTCGGTACCCGAGGCCGCGCAGGCCCGCGTCGAACGCGAGCAGCACGCCCTCGGTCTCCTCGATGAGCTTGTCGTGGCGCTCACGCGTGGTCGATCTCTTCTCGCCGGCGAGCGCCTGCTCCAGGCGGGCGAGCTGGCCGCGCAGGAGCGACGCGGCGCGGCCGCGCACCTTGAGGCCGCCGTAGTCGCCCGCGAGCGCGTCGCTCACGGCGCGCGAGGCGGACCCCTGGACCTCGGCCTCGTGCGCGGCGTGCGCGGCGCGATCCGCGGCGCCCGGCGGCGCCTGGCTCATGCGCTCCGCGAGCAGGTCGGTGAGCGCGTCGCGGGCGCGCAGGAGCGCGGCGTACCGGAGCGCCTCCGGCTCGCCGACCTGCGGGGGGATGATGACGATCGGCTCGCTCTTGCCCCACTTCGGCCCCGCGATCGGGTCGTTGTCGCGCGCCTCGATGCGCACCTCGACGGGGATGTACGTGCGGCGCAGGAAGCGATCGCTCGCGCGGAGCTCGTACCCGCCGCGATCGGCGCGCGCGTCCGCCGCGGGCCGCGACAGGACGCGGCGCTCCTCCTTGACGCCCGCGCGCAGGACGAGATCCACCTCGCGCAGGCCGTGATCGTCGCTGGCCTCGTAGCGCAGCGAGATGGTCGGCTCCTCGAGCAGCTTGACCGTGCGCGGCGCGCCCTCGAGCGTGACCTTCGGCGCGTCGTCGGGGATCGAGACCACGCGCTGCTCGTCGGGCTGGCGGATCCGCACCTCGCCGAAGCGGGCCGCGATCTGGAGCGTCGTGGTGTCGCCGAGCGTCCAGCGCGCGACCACGCCGCCGAGCCCGTCGTCGACGAAGGGCACCTCGGCGCCGCCGTCGGTGAGCACCAGCGCGCGGCCGCCGCGGATGGGGCGCCCGCGGACCTCGACGGTGGTGCCGCGCGGCTGCATGGTCGGCCGGAACGGCAGGAGCACGTCGCGGTCCTCGTGCAGGTACTCCGGCGGCGTGGCCGTCATCTCGACGCCGTCGATCCACGAGAGCTCGAGCGGGGCCTCGCCGCCGCGGGCGGCGAGCACGTCCAGACCCTCGACGACGCGGAAGGGGCCCGCGGCGACCGCGGCGACCGCGGCGACCGCGGCCGCGAGGCCGGCTCCGGCCCAGCGCGAGCCGGCGAGCGCGGCGCGGTCCTGGATGCGGTCGCGGGAGGCGCGCGCGAGCAGGCGGCGGAGGTGCAGCGCCGCGAGCGCGGGCGAGCCGACGCGGTCGTCCGCCGCGGCGCGCTCGACGAGCGCGAGCGCCCGGAGGGTCGCGCCGCCGAGCTCCGGATCCACGGCGCCGACGGTCGACCGGACGGCGCGGCGGAGGTCGTCGCGGCGGCGCCGCACGACGACGGCGCGCGCGGCGAGCACCGCGAGCGTCACGACGATCGCGCCCGCCGCGAGCCCGCGCGCGAGGGGTGAGCCGATCCGCGCGACGTGCGCGCCGCCGAGCGCCACCGCGGCGGCGACCGCGGTGAGCGCGCGGCGCGTCGAGGGGCGGACCTCGGCGTCCCACGCGGCCCGGAGTCGCGCGATCGCCAGCGCGGGGGTCTCGTCCATGGGCCAAGGGTAGCCGGGGCGGCGGGGTGGTCCAGCGCCGCCGAGCGCGCGGGCACGGGGCGCGAGGTGGAGCGGTTCGACGCGCCGCGGCGGCGCTGGTAAACCCCAGGGGCGCGATGCACGCGAAGGCCGCACCCCCGCGCGTCGAGGGGCTCCCCCTCGTCGGGACCCTGCCGCACCTCCTCCGCGATCCGCTCGGCTTCACGGTGGCGGCGGCGCGGCGCGGCGACGTCGTCGACCTCGGCGTCCCGCTCGGCCCCATCTACCTCGTGAGCCGCCCCGATCTCGTCGAGGAGGTCCTCGTCCGCGATCACCGGAGCTACATCAAGGACCGCACGACCCGCGACCTCTCCGAGATCCTCGGCGGCGGCCTGGTGACCAGCGAGGGCGAGGCGTGGCGGCGCAACCGGAAGCTCGCGCAGCCCGCCTTCCATCGCGAGCGGATCGCCTCGTACGGCGAGACCATGGTCCGCCTCGCCGAGGAGGCCATCGGCGGCTGGGCGCCCGGCCAGCAGCGCGACGTGCACGCCGACATGATGCGCCTGACCCGCGCGATCGTCGCCCGCACGCTCTTCGACGTGGACGTCGCCGCGGACGCGCGGGAGCTCGACGCCGCGCTCGAGGTCGTGATCCAGCGCTTCGCCGGCGTCCCCCCGGGCCTGCCGCTCGTGCGCCGCATCCCGACGCCCGGCAAGCGCCGCTTCGACCGGGCGCGCGCGCGGCTCGACGCGCTCATCCACGGCATCATCGCCGATCGCCGCGCGCGGGGCGGGGCGCGCGGCGACCTGCTCGCCACGCTGATGAGCGCGGTCGACGACGAGGGCCGCGGCATGAGCGATCGCCAGCTCCGCGACGAGATCATGACGCTCTTCCTCGCCGGCCACGAGACCACGGCCAGCGCGCTGACGTGGACCTTCGTGCTGCTCTCCCGCCACCCCGCGGTCCGCGAGGAGCTCTCCCGCGAGCTCCACGAGGTCCTCGGCGGCCGCGCCCCCGACGTCGCCGATCTCCCGCGGCTCCGCTTCACCGAGCGCGTGGTGGTCGAGTCGATGCGCCTCTTCCCGCCCGTCTGGGCCATCGGCCGCGAGGCGATCGAGCCCGCGTCGCTCGGCCCCTTCCCCGTCGGGCCCGGCGCGCAGGTCTGGATCAGCCAGTACGTCATCCACCGCGATCCGCGCTGGTTCGACGACCCCGGGGCCTTCCGGCCCGAGCGCTGGGAGGGCGATCTCGCCCGGCGCCTGCCGCGCTACGCCTATTTCCCCTTCGGCGGCGGCCCGCGCGTGTGCATCGGCAACGCCTTCGCGATGATGGAGGCCGTGCTGCTCCTCGCGACCATCGCCCGCCGCTTCCGCCTGGAGCTCGTCCCCGGCCACCCCGTCGAGGCCGCGGCGCAGGTCACCCTCCGGCCGAAGCGCGGCGCGCGCGTCACCGTCGCGCGCCCCTGAGCCTGCGGCCGCGTCCCGCGCGGCCGCTCGCTCACCCCTTCGATCGCAGCGCCCGCGCCAGCGTGTTGCGCCCGACGCCGAGCCGCTTCGCGGCCTCGGTCTTGTTCCCCTCGCAGGCCTTCACCATCGCCTCGACGTAGAGGCGCGTCGCGTCGTCCAGCTTCAGCCCGAGCGGGAGGCTCACGTGCCCCGCGGCCGGGGCCTCCTCGGGCGCGGCCCTCAGGCTCGCGGGCCCTCCCCTGCGGCTCGCGGCCTCGATCTCCTCGAGCGCGGCCCTGCGGCTCGCGGGCGCCTCGTCGCGCCGGCGCGCGGGCAGGTGGCTCGTCGTGATGCGCCCGTCCGGGGCCAGCGCGATCGCGCTCTCCACCCAGTGCTCCAGCTCGCGCACGTTCCCCGGCCAGGTGTGCGCCCGGATGTGCGCGAGCGCGTCCGCGTCGAAGCGCGGCGAGGGCCGCCCGTAGCGCGCGGCGAAGACGTCGGCGAAATGCCGCGCGAGCGCCTCGATGTCCTCCGCGCCGCGCTCGCGCAGGGGCGGCAGATCGATCTCGACGACGCGCACCCGGTAATAGAGGTCCTGGCGGAAGCGCCCCTCGGCGACGGCGCGCTCGAGGTCGCAGTGCGTGGCGCAGACGACGCGCACGTCGGCCCGCAGCGTCTGCCGGCCGCCCACGCGCTCGAACGTGCGCTCCTGGAGGAAGCGGAGCAGCTTGCCCTGGATGTCGAGCGGCAGATCCCCGAGCTCGTCGAGGAAGAGCGTGCCGCCCTCGGCGAGCTCCACCTTGCCCGGGACGCGGCGGTCGGCGCCGGTGAACGCGCCCCGCTCGTGGCCGAAGAGCTCGCTCTCGACGAGCTGCGCGGGCAGCGTGGTGCAGTCGACGGTGACCATCGGCCGCGCCTGCCTCCGCGAGTTCACGTGGATCGCCCGCGCGAACAGGCCCTTGCCGGTGCCCGTCTCCCCGCGGAGCAGCACCGTCGCGTCGGTCTGCGCGGCGAGCTGGACCTTGCCGTAGACCGCGGCGAGCGGCTCGCTGCGGCCGACGATCCGGTTGAACGTGCTCACCATCACGAGGCCGGGGCCGCCGCCGTCGGCGGGCCGCAGCGTCGTCATCGAGAGAGCGCGCGCGAGCTGCGTCGCGAGCGCGACGAGGTAGAGCTCGTCCTCCTCGTCGAACGCGCCGCCGGCGCGGTTCAGGAGCTGCACGGCGCCGCGGATCGGCGCCTGCGCGTCCTCGCGGATCGGCGCGACCAGCACCGAGCGCGTGGTGTACCCGGTCGCGCGGTCGGCGCTCGGATCGAAGCGCGGGTCGCGCGCCGCGTCGTCCACGCGCACGACCTCGCCGGTGCGCGCGACGTACCCCGCGATGCCGCGGTCGAGCGGCTGCCGGAGGCTCGGCAGCTCGGGCAGGAGCGCGACGCGGGTCACGAGGTCGCCCCGCTCGGCGTCGACGAGCCAGATGGAGGCGCGGTCCGCGCGGAGCGCCTTCGCCATCCGCTCGCACGCCGTGGCCAGCAGCGCGTCGAAATCGACCTCCCGCGACAGCAGGGAGGAGAGATCGACGAGCAGCGACAGGCGCGACATGGAGAGCGGGGCCGCGTCCAGGATAGGGGCGGCCGGCGCTGCCGTCACGAGCATCATCACGCGGCCCGGGCGAGCGCGTGGGCGCCGAGCACGAGGCCCTCGCGGGCGGCGACCGACGACGGGAAGAGGTCCTGCGCGATCCGCTCCATCTCCGCGACGCCCGCGTCGGTGCGGGTCGGGTCGTGGTGGAAGAGCACGTAGGTGCCCACGCCCGCCGAGCGCGCGAGCTCCGCGCCCGCGACCGGCGTCGAGTGGCCCCAGCCGACCCGCGAGCGGCCCTTGTCCCCGCGGTACTCCTCGGGGGTGTACTGCGAGTCGTAGATCAGCACGTCGGCGCCCTGCGCGAGCGCGCGCAGCGCCGGGTCGACGCAGGCGTAGTGCTCGGTGTCGGTCGCGTACACGACGCTGCGCCCCTCGTGCTCGATCCGGTAGGCGAGCACGCCGCCCGGGTGGTTCAGCTTCGCGACGCGGACGTGCACGTCGCCGATGTCGAACGCCTCGCCGTGGCGCACCTCGCGGCAGTCGATCTCGGCGCCCAGCTCGTCGAGGCGCACCGGGAAGTTCGGCGCCGCCATCTGCGTCGCGAGCGTGTCGCGCAGCGTGCCGACGCCGTGCGTGCTGCCCACGATCGAGAGCTTCGTGCTGGGCAGGTAGGCCGGCACGAAGAAGGGCAGGCCCTGGATGTGGTCCCAGTGCAGGTGCGACAGGAGCAGCGTCGCCCGCACCGGCCCCTCGGCCAGCAGCGCGTCCCCGAGCTTCCGCGCCCCGGTCCCCACGTCGAGGATGAGCCTCGCCGCCCCGGCGCGGACCTCCACGCAGCTCGTGTTGCCGCCGACCCCGGCCGTCTCCGGACCCGGCGAAGCGATGCTCCCGCGGACGCCCCAGAACTTGATCTCCATCGTCTCCTCCTTGCCTCTGGGCCGATCCTCGAAGCGATGTTCGTGCCATCACGTAAACATTTGAACTTACGTGATTTTCGTCGGCGCCTGGGCAGGCCCCGCGCCAGGGCGGCGCGCTCGCTCCGGATCGGCGCGCCGGAATGGATCGGCGCGCCGTCGTCCCGGGTCGGTCCGGGTTGACGCGCTCACGATGCCCGCGCCATGTTGGCCCGCCGAAGCCTGGAACCGCGTGACCGGGACGTTGACCCGGCTCCGTACCGCGGCCTAGCATTCCCGGACTGTTACGCCGCCACACCGATGACCGCCGCCACCTACGCAGCCGCGCAATTGCTCCGGGTCCTTCCTCGGGAGCGCATCACCCGCGCGGTGGGGCGCCTGTGCGACGCCCGGCTGCACCCGGTGATCTCGCGCATCGTGGTGAACGCCTACTCGCGCGCGTACCGCGTCGATCTGGACGCCTGCGTCCCGCCGACCGGGCCCTACGAGAGCTTCGACGCGTTCTTCACCCGCCCGCTGCGCGACGGCCTGCGGCCGTCGTGCCCCGACGCGGAGGCCGTGGTGAGCCCAGCGGACGGACGCATCCACGCGACCGGCCCGGTCACCGAGGGCGGCCGGCTGCTCATCAAGGGCCAGCCCTACCGCGTCGAGGATCTCGTCGGGGACGCCGCCGAGGCCGCGCGCTACGAGGGCGGCCAGTTCGCGGTCGTGTACCTCTCGCCCCGCGACTACCACCGCGTGCACGCGCCCGTCGCCGGCAGAGTGACGCTGATCCGCTCGATGCCGGGCGACCTCTTCCCGGTGAACGCGATCGGCGAGCGGCACGTGCCCGGCCTCTTCGCGCGGAACCGCCGCGTCGCGATCGTCATCGAGACCGAGCGGCGCGGGCGGGTGACGGTCGTGATGGTGGGGGCGATCATCGTCGGGCGGATCACGGTGCGGGTCATCGACGCGCGCGACGTGCCGCTCGGTGTGCACCCGATCGATCCGGCGGCGGTCGTCGCGCGCGGCGACGAGATCGGCACGTTCCACCTCGGCTCGACGGCCGTGGTGTTCGCCGAGCGCGGGGCGTCGCCCCCGTGGGACCGGGCGCCCGGGCCCGTCCTGCTCGGCGAGCCGCTCCACGCCGGAGACGGTGCGCGATGAGCGTCGAGCCGCCGCCCGATCCGCTCGCGGCCGCCGAGGGCCAGGGCGCCCAGGCCGACGGAGCGGACGCGGCGGCGCCGCAGCCCGAGCCGCGGATGCCGTACGCCCGCGCGCACGCGCCCGGCTCGGCGCCCTCGCGGCGCAGGGGCACCATCCCCGGCGCCGCGTCCGCGCCGCCGGCGACCGCGCCCGAGGAGGCTTACAAGAACCCGATCCCCGGCCCCGCGCCGCTGCCGCGCGTGCCCGGCGTCGATCACCTGGCGACCGGCGAAGGCGGCGAAGGCGACGGCCCCGCCGCGGCGCGCCGCCGCTCGCGCCGCCTCGTGAAGGTCACCGAGGAGCTGACGCCCGTCGCCGAGATCCCCGTGGCGATCGCCGGCTCGACACCGGGGGCTCCGGGGCGCGCTCCACCTGGCGCGCCCTCCTCCCCGGGCTCCGCCACCGCCGACGGCGCCGCGCTCGCGAGCCCGCTCACCTCACCCGCGACGATCTCCGCGCCTCCGCCCGTGGTCAGCGACGACGACTGGCTCAGCCCTGAGTCCGCCCGCGCGGTGCCCGCGCCGCCCGCCGCGGCCGTCGAGCCTGCGTCCACGCCCGAGGCGCCTCCTGCGGTCGGGCCGAGCGCGCCGCCGGCTCGCCTCGACGCGGCGGACGCGCCCGCGCCGCTGCCCGTGGATTCCCGCCCTTCGCCCAGCCTCCCGCGCGCCTCCGTGCCGCGGCCCGTGCCGCGGCCGGTGAGCGCCCGTCGCCCGTCGATCCCGATCGCCGAGCCGTCGCCCCTCGCGACGCCCGCGCCGCCTGCGGCATCCGCGCCGTCCGCTCCGCCGCCCTTGCTGCCCACGCCGGTCGCGCCGTCCGCGCCGCCGGCGTCCGATGTGGCCACGCCGGCCCACTTCATCGCGGATCCGGATGCGGTCGCGGTGATCCGACCCATCCAGATCATCGCGGTCGAGTCCGATCTGCCGGCGGTCGCGTCGGCCGCGGAGGCCCCGCCGTCCGACGTCGCGCCGTCCGACGGCGACGAGGTCCCTGCGCTTCCGCTGCGCTTCGTGTCCGACGGCCCCACGCCGCTCGACGCGGCCGCGGAGCTGGCGAGCGAGGAGCTCGATCCGGAGAGCGCGCCCGAGGAGACCCGACCGACGGTGCCGCGCTGGCAGGGCGACGCCGACGTGACGCCGCCCGGCGCGCCGGACGCCTCGGGCTGGGCCGGCGCCGCGGCGTTCTCGTCGGCGCCGCCCGTGCCGCCGCCGCCCCCGCCGCTCGAGGCGCGGCCCGCGATCGACGAGATCGAGCCGGAGTCGCTCGAGGAGGTCGAGCCCGAGCCCCGCAGCGGCGAGCTCGAGCCCGAGCCGATCGAGGTCGAGCCCGAGCGCGACTCCGACAGCGGCGAGGAGATCCCCGTCGACATGATCGACGAGCCGGAGGCGCAGCCCAAGAAGCCGCCGCCCCCGCCGCCGAGGCGCCCCGCGCTGGCCTCGCCGGACCTCGCGCCTCACACCTCGCCGACCCCGCCGCCCGCGGCCGCGGCCGCCCCCGCCGAGGC
>CAYQYG010000008.1:0-9459 GCA_964421485.1 uncultured Polyangiaceae bacterium
GGGTCGACGAACGACGTCGGCAAGTAGAACCTCGCCGGATCGACGATCTGCCGGCCCGAGGGGATCCACCACCCCGCCTGCTCCGGGAGCTCGACGTAGCCGCCTTCCGCGAGGATCGCGGGCGTCACCCGCTCCTGCCCCGTGTTGAACCTCTCGGCGATCTGCCCCGGCGTGAGCGCGAGCAGGTAGCTCTCGTATGGCAGCGCGAGCAGATCGACGGTCCCGAACGGCAGCGGCGCGTGCAACGCCGTCCTGTCACAATATTGAATGCGGACGCGCTCGATCAGCCGCTTGTCGGGCACGACATCCACACCCTCGTCGTAGCCCTTCGGGTGCGGGTCCGCTGCGGCCACCGCCAAGATCATCGCTTCGAACGAGAAGTACCCTTCGGGCGCTCCCAGCCCCCGGAGCTCGTAAGTCCTGGTCTCGACGGGGATGCCGAGGCGGTAGCCATCCGGCGAGGCCGCCAGATGGACGACGTCGGTCTCCGTGAGCGTCACCGCCATCCGGCCCTGCGCCGCAAGATCCTCATCCGCAGGCGGTTGCCGCCGCGGATACGCGACCGCGACGCTCTTGCGGACCGCGCCGTATTCATCGACCACCAGCGTGAAGGCGTGCGTCACCCTGGGGTCCGGCTTGCCGTCGGGCCCGCGGTACCGCTCGTAGTACAGCGAGATCGCCTCGCGGGGCGCGACGAAGAACACCCCCGGCGCCGGCCCCCGCGCCGGCTGCTCCCGCCGCACGGAGAAGCTGCTCTCCACCACCGAATACGGATCCGCCGCCGCTGCCGACCCATCGAGCGCATACACCTCCTGCCGGAGCACCTGCCCCCGCAGCGCCCGGCAAGCGTGCCGCCGCTCCTCGGGCGCGAGCCCGTCCGGCAGGCGCGTATCCGGCAACGTCCCCGCCCGATCGTCGCCGGCGTAGTACTCCTTCTCGTACTGCCGGCTGATCGCTGCCCCTTTCTTCCACGCCCCGAGGTGGAACCACGTCTTCGTCAAGACCGGCGGCTGCGGCAGCTCCCCGTTCTGCGGCGTGACCTCCGGGAACAGCCCCTTGCCTCCCGCCGCCGAGAACGCCTCGGTGTCCACCTGCTCCACCATCCCGAAGCCCCGGAATTCCCGCTCGTCCCCGTCGTAGTATCCATGGTGATAACGGTACTCCGAGACCAGCCTGACCCGGCTCACGTGATCGTAGCTCTCCACGCGCTCGACCACCTGCACAGGAAATGGCAGCCGCGTGACCCAGGGCCGCCCCGCCGCCTGATCGGCCAGGTAGAACTTCGCCGACGGCGCATACTGGAGCCGCGTCTCCAGCCCGAGGTTGTTCTTCACCGAGGTCAGCAGATACGGCTTTCGGCTGCCCAGGAGGTCGATGTACCTGAGCGGCGTCGTCGCGACGCCCGGCAGCGGGCTCGTCCACACGAGACAGCCTGTCCCGGTGCCGAGCAGGTCGAGCACGGCCACCGACGACAGCGCGCTCTGGTCGGGCATCGGCGGGAGCTTGACGACCTCCCCGAAGCCATTGCCGGCGTGGTTCGCGCAGAGCCGCACCCCCTCGCGGTGGATGTACAGCAGATCCGCCGTCCCCGACCCGTCCACGTCCGCGAGCCGGACCCGGCGCGGGTCGAACTTCTCGGGGTTGTCGAGCCAGGGCGCGTCGCTCATCTGCACCTTCGCGCCGAAGCGGCCGTACCCCAGGTTGGGCCAGTAGCAGATATTGCCGAGCTTGATACGGACCAGATCGACGAGCCCGTCGCCGGTCATGTCCGCGAAGAAGACGGTGTAGATCCCGCTCGCGAACGCACGGATCGGCCCTTTTTTGCCGTCGCGCGGCGCATTGAGCCTGATCGGCTTGTCGAAGCCCCCCTTGGCGCGGGAGGGATACCACGTGAACGTCGCGCCCTCGGCGATCAGCACGTCCTCGATCCCGTCGCCGTTGAGGTCGATGAGCTGCAGGTGGGGGTTGGACCAGTTGATGGTGGGCTGGCCGGCGAAAGGCCGGAAGGGCCCCCACGAGCCGTCCTCGGTGCGATCGAAGTAGCCGCTCATGGGGCGCTCGAAGAAGACCATCTCCTTCTGGCCGTCGCCGTCGATGTCCATGACCTGCAGGTTGGCCTGCGCCATCGAGGGCCGGGTCGCGAGCGGGCGCGCAGGGGACAGGACGCCGCCGCCGAGGTTGCGCTTGTAGAGGAGCGCTCCCTGGTGCTGCTGCACGAGCAGGCCGGGGAGCCCTTCGCTGTCGAGGTCGACCCACTGGGCCCCGCTCGCCAGAGTGCCGGCGAGGTCGCGCGTGCTTCGCTCATCGAGCGTTCGGGCATCGCGGCGGATCTCCGGCTGAGAATAACCGAGCTCCAGGGGCGGGAGGGACTTTTGCTGGTACGTGAGCGTCGCGGGGTCGCGGATGTAGCCCGAATGGGTCACGGCGACGAGCTGGGTGAGCACCGGGCTGTCGGTGTACGTGAAATCGGTCGAGCGTACCAGGCAGGGGGGCGGGCCGAGCTCGGGCATCCAGTGGAACATCAGCACGCGGCGGCAGAGGCGATAGGAGCGGATCTCGAAGCCGGCCCGGTAGGCGGAGAACGGGTCCCGGCGGCAGGGCCAGGGGCTCGCTGTGTCCTCGGAGGTGGGCGCGAGGGGGTCGTGCTCGCCGTAGTCGAACACCACCTCGAAGAGCGCGGTCGAGGGATCGCCCGGGGTCGCGTTGCCATAGCGGATCCGCTTGAGATAGCAGTTCGTGATCGGAGCGGCGCCGGCGTGGCGGTGCGCCTCGTGAATCGCGCCGCGCGGCACGCCCGCAAGGTCCTCGGCTTTGTAATGGTAGGTGATCACGTGGCCGCGGTCGTCGCGCGTCTCCTCGAGGAGCCAGGAGAAGATGCGCCGCGGCGCGCTCGGGTCGAAGACGCGCGCGTCCTCCGAGCGGCCATAGATGCTGGTGACGTTGTCGCGCGTGGTGACCTTCCAGTACGGGGCGCCTCCGCTCGCCTGGCGCCGCTCGATGCGCGCGAACAGCCCCTCGATGCGCGGGCGATAGCGCTGGACGGTCTCGCCCTCGTCCTCGAAGCGGTCGAGCTCGCCGCCTTCGCCCAGCGCCGGGACGAGATCCTCCGCGCCGGAGAGGATGAACGTGTCCGACTCCTTCGCGTCGTCGTAGCGCGGCAGGCCCTTGTCCGTCTTCCGCGTGATCTGCGGTACGGAGAGGCTCCAGCCTGCCCCGAAGGGACCGTTGCCCGCGCCCGAGTCGTACGTGAGCGAGAGCTCGGGATGAAACCCGGACCGACCGGGGGTCGTGCTGATGGGCACCTGGAGGGAGCCGGTCCCTGTCGCGGCGCTGACGGAGAGCTTCTCGCCGATGCCGCGGATCGCGCCGCCTCCCGTCGGGAGTGACGGCGAGGGCGGCGCGATGGGCGCGAGCCCGCGGTGCGCGGGTTGCGCGCTCGGGCTCTGGGGACCGGTGCCGGGCTGCTTCTTGGGGTCGTCCGGAGGGGGTCGATGCATCATGGCGGCCTCCGTCAGGCAAGGTTCACGGTGTAATGGCAGATCAAGACGATGTCCTCGAGGGCGCTGGCATCCGCGGCCAGCATGCTGAGCGCCCAGGACCCAGGTTGCGCCCCAGTGGGATACGTCTGCTGCCCGTGGAGGAGGCCGGTACTGCCGGCCGTCAGCGTCACCGACGCGAGGGCCCCTCCGTGGGGTTGCAGCGACACGTCGGGGATACTCGCCTCCTCCGGGTTGCGCTTCAGATACAGCTCGGCCCGGTGGATCGTGATGGCCTTGCCGCGGAGCTGGAACGGGAACCGTTCCGTGCCCAGCGCGAGCTCGAGCAACGCGGTGCCGCTCGACTCGACGAAGGCCTGCCAGGCGACCACGAACTCCTGCCTGAGGCTGAACATGCGCGCGAGCGGCTCGGATTCATTCGTTTCGGCCGGTGGAACGGTCATGAGCCAGTCGTTTCGCGCCGTTCGCGCGGCCTCGCGCAGCAGCTCGCCGCCGTCCCGCGCCGCGAAGCGCAGGTGCATCACCACATCCTGCAGGCTGTCGACATCGAAGGCCTGCGTGTCGGCGGGGAGCTCGAGGCGCCAGCGGGAGACGGCGCCGGCGCCCTCGAAGGGCAGGTAGCGCTCATCGCGGAAGTTTACCTCGAACATCCCGCTGTCGGCCTGCCCATGGCTCGTCGCGATCGCCTGCGCCGGCGTGAAGCCCTGCACGACGTCGCCCTCCACCTGGTCCGCGTAGTTGGTGGGCGTCGAGCTCACCCGGACCTTGCTCGACAGGAGCGTGAGCGTGCAATTGACGCTGTCATACGGCCCCACCACGCAGGGCAGCGTCAGGCTGACGTTCTTGATCCGGCGCATGTAATGCCCCGGGAAGTCCATGTCGAACAGCGCCTCCGGCAGGTCGATCTCGCACTGGCCGGTCGCCTTCAGCGCCATCAGCGCCGCCGGATCGTGCAGCGCGAGCGAGACGTTCTTCGTCAGCTCCAGCTCCCGCCGGTCCTGATCCAGGAACGCCACCTCCAGCCGCCGGAGGTCGAGGCTCAGCCGCTCGCCCGCGAGGAGCCCCTTCCGGAGGCTGTCCCAGTGCCCGAACTGGATATAGGACGACGACGGCACGCCCCGCTCGAATCGATACGCCCTCTCCGCCCGCTTCGCCATGTCGTAGGCGAGCTGGTACGCCTGGAAGTAGAGCGCGGAGGTCTGCGCGCTCATCCACTCGTAGAGCTCCTGCGACGTGAGCTTCTCCTTCAGGAAAGCGTCGACCTCGCGCGCCTGCTCGGCCTGGAGATCGTGGTTCTCGAGGTCCTTCTCCGCGATGGCGATCCGGATCTCGGCGGCGGCGATCTGCCTGTCGATCTGCTCCACCTCCCGGGCCGCCACCTTCTCCTCGCGCTTCCAGTCGTCCCGGCGGCGCTGGTAGCCGCCCACCGTCGCGCTCACCGAGGCCGCCTCGCGGAGGAGGGATATGGCGATCGACGCGGCCTTCGCGCCGGCCTCGGCCGACGCGCCGATCTTCGACCCGTCCACGGTGGTGCTGACCAGCACGGGGTCGGCTGTCCAGCCGGTGGTGCCCATGGTCACCGTGGGGACCGGGTAGCTCGCCGCCGCCCCGGCCATGGTGCCCTCGATGATGGCCTGCCCGATGGCAGCATCCGCGCTCAGCTTGAGATGGCCGGCCTCCCAGGCGTTCACGAACGCCACGTCGCGATAGAACTGGTGCCGCAGGCTCGCCATCTCGCGGGCCTTCTGCAGCGCGGCGAGCGACTCCCGCGCCTCGGTCACCTGCCGCGCCTTCACCTGCCGCACCGCTTCGAGGAGCTGCATTTCATGACCGGAGCGGAGCCGGGCGAGCGCCTCGGCGTCGCGCTTCTCCCGCGCGGAGAGCAGCGCCTGGCCCAGGGCCTTGACCTCGGCGCACAGCTCGTTCGCCTTCTGCAGGAGGACCTGGAAGCGGTGGTGCGGCGCCGGCACCGCGAGATCCTGGAGCACCGTGGACAGGTCCACGCCCGCCGCGGCGGCGCGCACGAGCAGGGCCGGATCGATCGGCGGCTCGAAGAGCGGGAGCTGCCGCACGATGCCCTCGATGTTCATGCAATGGCGGATCTTGAACAGGCGGTCCGCCACCGTGTCCCAGTAGCCGAGCAGCTTGTCGTTCGGCGGTACGCAGAAGTAGAGCACGCTGGGGATGACGAGCGGCTCGACGTCGTCGTCGCCGCCGAGCCCCGCGCCGCCGGCGCCCGGCGGAGCCCAGCCCTCGATCTGGACCAGGGCGTTCGAGAAATCATCGAGCAGCGGCTCGAGCTCGCGGTACGTCCTGGGGGCGACCGCGGCGCGCGGCGGGATGGCCCGGGGCCGCGGCCCGAGGATCTCGGCGGCGAGGAGATAGAGCTGCGTCGCCTCGTTGATGGATTCGAGGGTGTCGCGGCGGAAGAGCTGATCGGCCCACTGGATCAGGTTGTCGATGTACTTCATGACGACCGTCTTCTGGTAAGCCAGCGGCCGCAGCCTCGCGAGGAGGTGCGGGTTGAACGGGGTGCGGCGCCACGCCTCGATCTGCTGCGAGAGGGCGGCGCCCTGGCCGGTGAGCAGGTCGTCGATGGCCGCGAGGTCGGCGTTCTCGTAGAAGGGGCGGACCTTCCAGAAGCGCTGCGGGACCGGATCCGTCGAGCCCGTGGTCGGGTCGAAGATGGCATGGAACCAGCGCTGGGCCTGCTCGAATCGCAGGTTCTTGCTCAGGCGATCGGCGATGAGCAGCGGCGCGTGGAAGAAGAGCTCCCAGTTGTACGCGGAGTACGCGCCGCCCGGGGAGAAGTCGACGTCCTCCACCGGATAGGGGAGGGCGACGGCGTCGGTCGGCTGATAGAGATCCGCGAAGTGGTCCCGCCGGGCGAGCTGGAGCGGGGGCGACTGGCTGGACCAGTCGAGCAGGCCGTCCACGCCGCGCCGGTTGAGCTGGCGGATGAAGCTGCAGGTGTGGGGGTGGTAGAATGGCTCGAACCGGAAGCGGCGGTGGGAGTAGATGTGGGGGATGAAGAGGAGCTCCGGGGTCGAGCTCGCCCATTCCACGACCTCGCGCGCGAGCCCATCCACCATCGGCTCGATCGTGCCGCCGTCACCCGCGGCCCCGGCAGAGCCATCGAGGAGCGCACCTGCCAGGCTGGACGCGCCGGCGCTGGCCCACACGGGGGCGACGCTCTCGATGGATGCCTTGGAGGTCAGCGTCCATTCGAGCGATATCTCCGTCCTCGGGGTGACGAGGAAGCTGCGGTTCCGGTCCTCGTAGAAGAAGGCGTCCTGGTCGAGGAAGTCCTCGTAGGCGTTCGGGAACAGGATCCGGAACTGGCCCGGGGTGCTGTTCAATACCGCGAGCTGCTCGCCGCCGTCGGCGAGCTGCTTCTGGTCGCCCGGGGCGAGCTTGCCCGCGAGGAGGTACAGGCGGCCGTCGCTCGGCCCCGACGTGTGCTCGACGAGCGCCATGCGGTCCTGTAGCGCGCGTCCCGGCTGCCGGTGATGGAAGGAGAGGTCGAGGGCCGTGCAGTCCGTGAGGCGCCAGCGCCCGCCGCAGCCCGAGAGGACGAAGTCGCCGCGCCTGGAGCTCATGGCTTTCGTCGGGCTGCTGTTCGCATAGAAGATCTCGCGCTCGAGGCAGCGCACGACGAGCATGGTGGGCTCGCGTCCGAGGGGCACGGTCTGGGGGTAGGCCTGGAAGTAGAGGTTCGCTGCCAGCACCTCCGGGCCCAGGGGCGCGGACAGGCGCAATGCCGGCGTGTCCGCGACGCGGCGGGCCGTCCATTTGCCCTGCTTTCGCTCGCTCCAGGCGAGCCGGATCTCGAGGACGCCGTTCGCCGACGCGCTCGGGTCGGCCGGGCCCTGCGACGGATCGTCGCTCGGCTTCTCCTCGAGGATCGCCCACAGGAGCATGAGCCTGCGCTCGTAAATGACGGGGATCAGGTGGTCGCTCTGGATGTCGAGATCGATCTTCTCCCAGGGCGTCCAGGTCGCGCCGGCGAGGCGCCTGCGATAGAAGTGAACGCGCGGCTCGGCGCGGGTGCGGGCGAAGACGTGGAGGATATCCACACCATTCGCTCCGGAGCCCTCGCGCTCGTGGACCATGCCCATGACCTCGAGCCGCGCCACCTGGTCGAGCTTCTCGAGGTAGCCGCGGAAGGCCTGCTCGGCGTTCTCCTCGTCGAGGTCACCCTGGAGGAGCTCGCTCTCGAGCGCCTTGAAGAGGGGCGTCCTGTCGTCGCGGAGCTCGGGCTCGATCCAGTTCTCCGGGTAGAGGAACACCTTGCGGTTGGCCTCCCAGACGCGGTAGCTCTTCATCCATTTCCACTCGCGGGCGGCGTCGTCGCCGAGGGCGACGTCCTTCTCCAGGCGGAGGAAGGAGCGCTGGACGAAGAGCTGCACGGAGCCGATGGCCTGCTTGATGCGCGAGGTGAGCTGGCAGGGGCTCATCTCGATGTCGACGAGGAGCTCGTCGAAGAGCTGCTTCGTGTCGGTATAGCCCCTCGCCCAGGTCAGGTGATCCACGAGGGCGGCGCGCTGCCGCTCCCGCAGGACGTCGCGCAGCGGGCGGGCGACGGCGTTCCATTCCTTGTCGTCGTACTTGGCCTTGACGGCATCGCGGATGCCGATCGCGGTCGCGCGGGCGCCGGCGGGCGTGGCGTCGCCGTCGGCCCAGGGGGCGGCCGTGGCGGCCGCGATGCCGAGGCGCTTGAGCACGGCGCAGGCGTGGGAGAGGCGCAGGAGGCGCTCGCCGAAGGAGAGATCCTCGAATGCAGCCGTGAACCGCCCGCCGTCGCCGGCGAGCGTGACCAGATCCGCGAGCGGCCAGCCGGTGCGGGCGGCGATCTCGGCCGGCAGGTCGGCCGGCTGTCCATCGCTGCCGATGGTCGTGGCCGCAATGCGGACGAGGTCGGCCAGGGTCGCCTTGCCGGCGGGGAGGGAGTCGCGCAGCCGGAGCAGCGCCACGAGCTTCAGCCAGCCATTGAAGAGAGGTTGAGCGGAGCCGGCGGGCGAGAGGGGGAGCTCTTGGACGTCGAGCAAGGCCTGTCCCTGCTGCGGAGCGAGGACCCAGCGCACCTCCTCGGCCGTGATCTTCAGCCGGTGCACGAGGGCGGAGATCTTCTCGAGGCGTACATAGGCGCGGCGGCGGTGCTCCTCCATCGGCACCGGCACGCCGTCCAGGCCTCCCAGGAAATCGGCGATAGCCGTGCGATTCCCGCCGACCTCGGCATGGAGCGCGCTCGTCAAGAGGTGCTCCAGCGTGGCGGCGTCGAGCCGGAGCGCCTCGCCGAGCTTCTGGCGAACGAGGCTCTCGGCGCGGTGCTTCAGCTCGAGGTCGTGCTCGCCGCTGTCTCCGGGGGCGGCGTGCTCGGCAATGAGCTCCTCCAGACCGGCAGCGAGGTCGGCGAGCACGGCGAGGGCGGCGGCAGGATCAGGGGCGACCCCGCTGGAGGGTGAGGCCACGTGGCGCAACAGGTAATCGAGCTGCGCGATGCCGAACCGCGAGGCGCGTACCTCCCGGGCCGCCTCGACGAACCGGCGAGTCCCGGCGGGATCCTGGGTGCCCAGCACGTCGAGCCCGGAGAGGGCGTCGAGCGCGAGCAGATCGCGGATCGACAGCTTCAAGGCGCGGGCGAGCGAGGCGGCGCGGAAGAGCTTCGCGAGGTGGTTCAGGTGGAGGGCGCCGTCGGCGACGATCGGCGGGCGGTGAAGCTCCGCCTGGCTGGCGCTCCCGTCGATGAGCAGGCCGAGCTCGGCCTGGGTGAGGCGCAGCGCGGCGGCGACCGCAGCGGAGTGCGCAAGAATGGTATGGGTGGTGTCCGCCAGCTCGGTCCCCTCGCTGTTCAGCAGGAACACCTCGTCGATGGGGTTCTTGATGGCCTTGTTGAGGAACAGCCGCTCATAGAGGGAGCGCTCCCCGGCGACGGGGCTGCGCGTCTGGATCGGTCCCCACC
>CAYQYG010000008.1:9559-17247 GCA_964421485.1 uncultured Polyangiaceae bacterium
GACGCCCAGGTGATCGAGGTAGACCCGCGCCTCCTCCTGCCCCAGATCGAACGGCAGCCGCCAGGGATAGGGGCGGGTGGCGAGGATCTGGTAGGCCGTATCCACGACGACCTGCTTCGATGGCGCGGGAGGCTGCGGCTGGGCGGCGAGCTCGGCCGGCGTGCCCTCGGTGGCGATGTGGTCCGGGAAGGTCACGTCGGGCGCGAGCTCGGTGTTCGCCACGGCGTACTCCAGGATCTCGTTCACCAGATCCACGTAGGGTACGGGTGTGTTCGTGTTCTCGCAGGTGAGCTCGATGCTGGCGATATCGGGCCGCCGCGCGAGGAGGACGTCGTGGGCCGAGGGCCGGGAGAAGGACCAGTCGATGCCTTCCTGGGTGAAGATATTGATCTTCCACCAGGGCAACGCCACCTCCACCTCGGCGCTGTGGCGGCGGAGGAACTGGAGCAGATCCACGAGGTACGCGGCGGGGCTGTAGACGGAGCGGCAATGCCCGCAGGCGCAGAAGTCGAGGGAGCCGAACAGCGCCGGCCAGCTCGCGACCTGGTCTCCCGCGGGCGCAGCGGCCTTCGGCAGCGCGTAGGCCGAGAGCGTGTGGAATGCGGCGTGATAGCGCGCGGCGAGGGCGTGCGAGGACGCGCTCACCCGGCGGGCGGCGCTGTAGATCGAGGCCGCGCGGCCCTCGTCGAGCGCGTCCGCGAAGAGCTTCTGAAAGCGGGCGCTCCCCATCCGGACGATGCTCTGGGCCGAGTCGAAGCCGAGATCCATCAATGCCTTGATCTCGGAGGCCGAGGGGGTCAGCTTGTGGAGCCGCTCCATCGCCTGGAGCTGGGCGATCGGCAGGGCCGGGTCCGCGAGGCCGGAGAGGACGTCCGGATATTGCCTGACATACTCCGCGACACGCACGCGGCCGAGCTCGAAGTCGGGGGCGCTGCCGAGGATCTGGATCGCGTCGGTCAGGGCCGGGCTCGGAGAGGCGAGGCGCCCGGCGAGCGCCGCGCCCGGGAAGGCCATCTCCAGGCTCCGGGTCAGGACCGAGGCGTAGCTCTGGATTCGTTCCGCGTCCGTGGCGCCCGGTACGCCGGCGGGGGCGCCGATCATGGATCCTCCCGAGGTATCCCCGAGGAGCTGCCGCCAGTCGTCCACGTCGAGCTTCGCGAGGTCGCGGAGAGACTTGCCAGCCTGGAGCTGCTCGTCCAGCACCTTCATGAGCGGCAGGTGGTGGCGTGTGAGCGCGCCGAGCTGGAGCGTGCGCTGGAGCCTGGAGATCGCGTCCTCTGACAGGTCCTCGCTGTCGCGGAGCGATTGCCAGAGCGCCTCGATCGGACCCTCCTGCTGGAGATAATGCTCCAGGAATATCTGTTGATCTTCAGGCTTTGGCAGCGCGATCGCGAGCAGGTCGGTGAGGGAGCCCGCGCCGGGCGTCTTGACGTCGGAGGCCACGCCCGTGAGGAGCCCGGCCAGCATGCGCACGGCCTCCTCGATGTCGGCCTCGGTCATCGATGGGATGAGGTTCTCCTCGACCGCCCAGGTGAGGGCCTGTCGATGTACGGCCAGGCCGGCCGCGAACAGGCCCGCGCGCGTCTTCGGCAACCCCCAGCGGAGGAGGCCATGGAACACGGCTGGAGGAATGTCCGTGCCCTGGGCGAGGCCGTGCGCGGCGGCCAGGAGACCGAGCTGGTCGCGATCCACGCGGGCGCTGCAGGCGGCGAGCGCGATGTCGTCCTCGGTGAGCTGGGCGAGCGGGACTCCGCCGATGACGGGCAGCACCGCGGCCGTGAGCTGCTCGACCTCCGAGGGCCCGCGCGCGTCGCGGTCCGTGGTGAGGTCGGCGATCGCGGTGGGCGGCGCGCGGCAGATGAAGCGGGCCGCGATCTCGGCGCCCTCGGCGTCATGCGCGCGCACGGCGAGATCGGCGCGCGCCTTCCCGGGGCGGCCGAGCTGCGTGGGGCGATAGGCGATCCGGTAGCGTCCGGAAGCGTCCGTGGAGGACGTGCCGAGAGTGGTCTCCGCCTGACCGACATTTCGATCGAACGCCGTGACCCGGACGCCGGAGCACGGCTGGCCAGCGCCGTTCAGGAGCGCTCCTCGTACGGTCCAGCGCGCCGGAGATCCCGTGCCTTGGGACGCATCGAGGTCGACCTGGATACACAGCCTCGCATTGGCGTCGCGCACGCGCCACGTCAGCGATCCCTCGGTGTCGATGAGCAGCCGTTCGCCTTGAAAGACGCGGAACCACGCGGCCGTCGGCCGCGAGCCCGCGATACGCTCCAGGGCATCCTCGGTGATATCGAGGAGGACGTCGCCCGCGGCGTCCGTCGTGCCCGCGGCGATGAGGTCTTCGCAGCACGCTCCGCGGACCCAGGCCTCGACGAGGAGGCCGGGCAGGCCGGCGTACGTGCCGCGATCGACGGCGCGAACGGCGGCGGTGAACGTTTGCTGTTCCCGATCGTAGGTCATGATGGTTCTCCATCTCGGAGCGAGACGCTTCCTCACGAGGCTTCAGCGCTGCCAGGCACGCGGCCGTGCTCGAAGCGGACGGGAGCCCCCATTGCAGCGCCGTAATGGGCACCCCCCTCGCCTGGCAGCCGTGCTGGACAATACAGAAACGGATGGCCTTGTGAACCGGGAAACTGCCAGCGTGATCTCGGGACCGAGGCGTCGATTGCGGGCTGATGGGGTGCGTCGAGGTGGTCGCCGCGTCCACGTCGGAAGTCAGGCGCGCGCCGAACGAGGACTACCTGCTGGGGCCGTCGCGCGGCCTCCACGCTCCGGGGGATCGGCGATCGCTCGGAGCCGTCAACCCGCCGGTCGCGCTCGCTCCCGCAGCGGGAGGAGGAGCAGCAGGAACGCGAGGGAGAGCGCCGCCGCGAGCGCGAACACGCCCGCGTAGCCGATCGCCGCGGCGACGTAGCCGGAGAGCAGCCCGGGGGATTTCCCGAGGCCCTCGACGCTCGCGAGCAGCGTGAAATGGGTGGCGCCGACGGCGCGCCGCACGCGGGACATCATGAAGGCGAACATCGCCGTGGTCAGCGCGCCGCCGAAGAAGTGCTCGGCCACCGTGGCGGCGATGATCCCGCCCGGCAGAGGGCTCCCCTCGAGCGCGAGGTAGAGCGGCGCGAAGAGCGCCGCCGCGCGCAGCGCCGCCGTGACCCCGACCGCGGTGAGCAGCGGGAGGCGCCGCGCGATCTCGCCGCCCGCCAGCGATCCCGCGATCGAGGCCGCCATTCCGTACGTGCCGACCCATTTCCCGAGCTGCGCGGGCGTGTACCCGGCGTCGACCAGGAACGGGCTGAACATCGCGTCGGCCATCGATTCGCCGAGCTTGTAGGTCGCGATGAACAGGATGAGCCAGCCCGCACCCGGCGCGCGCAGCGCGCCGAGCGTCGCGCCGAGCACCGCGCCGACCGATCGCCGCGCCCGCGCCTCGCCCTCGTCCTCCGCCTCGCGCGGCGGCTCGCGGAGGGTGAGCCCCGCGCCCAGCGCGATCAGCACGAGGCCGGCCATCCCCGCGAACATCCCGCTCCACCCGATCCACGCGCTCGCCCAGACGAGCAGGCCCCCCCCGAGGAGCATCCCCACCTTGAAGCCGACGACCTGCGCCGCATTGCCGCGCCCGAGCTGATCGGGCCGGAGCACGTCGATCGCCAGCCCGTCGACCGCGATGTCCTGCGTCGCGGCGAGGAGGTTCAGCGCCAGGATCAGCCCGAGCAGGGGCGCGAGGCCGCGCGCCGGGGGCGTCAGCGCGACCGCGGCGCAGGTGATCGCGAGCAGGACCTGCAGCGGGAGGATCCAGGAGCGCCGGCGCCCGATCCGCGCGGAGCCATAACGATCCACGAGCGGCGCCCAGAGCGCCTTGAGCATCCACGGCGCGGCCAGCGCGCCGGCCAGCCCGACCTTGCCGAGGTCCACCCCGCTCTCGCGCAGGTACGCGCGCAGGCCGTGGGCCTGGAAGCCGAACGGCAGCCCCTGCGCGAGGTACAGCGCCGCGAGCGCCGCGAGCGTGGCCGCGCCCGACCGCGCGCGCGCCGGCGCCGCGGCGCCGTCCATTCCACGATCCTCCGCGGCAGGCATGCTACGCCGCCGCGGAGGGCGCGAGCCGGCCCGCGGGATGCCGTGAGATCGCGGTCACACCCGCTCGAAGCAGTTGCGGCAGCGGAGCGCGTCGGCGCGGATCTCCGCGCGGCACGCGGGGCACGTCTTGGTGGCGGGCTGCGCAGGGGCCTTCGGCGCGGGCGGCTCGACCTTCGCCGCGGCATTGCCGGGCCCCGGGGCCGCGGCCCCCTGCGCCAGAGGAGCGGCGGCCGGGCCGGGGAGCGGCGGGCGCTCTCCGCCGGCGGGCTCGGCCGGGGGCGCAGGCGGCGCCTCGGCGCGCGCCGCCGGGGCGACCGCGCCCGGGTGGGCGAGCCAGCGCTCCTGGGCGCGGGCGAGCTGCTCGACCCGGAGGTGCGTCGCCGCCGCGAGCCTCATCGCATCGCCGAACGCGGCATGGAACGACGCCGTGCTCCCGAACACGAGGGCGAGCGCCGCGATGCCGACCGACAGGAGCCCGAAGCCGACGAAGTCATCCGTGCGCCGGTCCGCCTGCGAGAACGCATACAGCAGCATGATGAGCGCGATGAGCAGCATCGCGCCCGCGATGACCCTGGTCGCGGCGCTCCACCTGGCGACGGAGCGGGCCGAGCGCTCGATGCTCGCGAGAACAGAGTGCGTGTCGTTCATGGCGCCTCCTGGTGCAAGGATCGCGTGCTCGTGGCGCGCGCCGGCTATCCGCCGTAACCGCCGCCCTGCGGGCCGCCGTAGCCGCCCTGGCCCCCCGGGGGCGGGCCGTAACCCTGCTGGGGCTGGCCATAGCCCTGCTGCTGGGGCTGGCCATAGCCCTGCTGCTGAAGCTGGCCATAGCCTTGCTGCTGGGGCTGGCCATAGCCTTGCTGCTGGGGCTGGCCATAACCTTGCTGCTGGGGCTGCTGGCCGTAGCCGAGCTGCGGGGCGTCGGGCTGGCCCTGCGGGAGCTGGCCCCGCGAGGCCGCGTTCAGCGCCTCGCAGATCGCCATCGCGTGCTCGCGGTTCGTCTTCATGCCCAGCCGGTGGAACTTCGCGATGAAGGGCTGCTGCGGGTGATCGATCCGGATGTGCGTGAAGAGCATGCCGGTCTCGGTCTTCACGTTGATCCCCGCGAGCTGCGCGAGCGGATATTCCATCACCTTGAGGGGCCGGTTGATGTCGCCGACGACCGAGAAGAACGCCCTCGGGACCTCGAGCACGATGAAGCGGCGGTCGGTGAGCGCGATCAGGTAGTTCTTCGTGAGGAGCCACGTGCCGAGGATCGGCAGGATGATGATGAGAACGATGTTGGGCTGCTTCACCCCGAACGCGTAATAGCGGAGCTGCTCGCCCGGCTGGAGGTGCGGCTGGAACGCTGCCGGGACGGTCTGTTCATTGAGCTTGGCCACGCGATCTTCTCCCCTTGGATCCCGCGCGGACGCCGCGCGCGAGGGACGAGTAGACGCCCGGAGCCCGCCGCTGGCAAGCCCCGCGGCGATCGGGGACCGCCGCGCGCTGGGCCCGCTCCGGGGCGGCGGGGGCGCGGCGGGCGAGGAGGACGCGCAGTCGTGGGGGCGGCTCCCTCACGCTCCGGCGGCGCGGAACGCGGCGCTCACGATCTCCTGCGCCTCCTCCTGGATCCGCCGGAGGTGGTCCTCTCCCTTGAAGCTCTCCGCGTAGATCTTGTAGATGTCCTCGGTGCCCGAGGGGCGCGCGGCGAACCAGCCGTTCTCGGTGACGACCTTGAGGCCGCCGATGGGGGCGCCGTTGCCGGGGGCGTGGGTGAGGCGGGCCGTGATGGGCTCGCCGGCGAGCTCGGTGGCGCGGACGCGGTCGGGGGAGAGGCTCGCGAGGACCTCCTTCTGCGCGGCCGTGGCGGGGGCGTCCATCCGCTCGTAGCAGGGGGCGCCGAACCTCGATTCGAGCTCGTGGTAATGGACGGCGGGGTCGTGGCCGGTGCGGGCGGTGATCTCCGCGGCCAGGAGGTCGAGCAGGATGCCGTCCTTGTCGGTGGTCCAGACGGCGCCGTCGCGGCGGAGGAACGAGGCGCCGGCGCTCTCCTCGCCGCCGAAGCCCAGGGTGCCCTCGAGCAGGCCGGGGACGAACCACTTGAAGCCGACAGGGACCTCCGAGAGGCCGCGGCCGAGGTCCCGGGCGACGCGGTCGATCATGGAGCTCGAGACGAGCGTCTTGCCGACGAGCGCGTCCTCGCGCCAGCCGGGGCGGCTCCGGAAGAGGTAGGAGACGGCCACGGCGAGGTAATGGTTGGGGTTCATGAGGCCCTCGCCGAACGTGACGATGCCGTGGCGGTCGACGTCGGGGTCGTTGCCGAACGCGACGTCGAACTCGTCGCCGAGCGCGATCAGGCCGGCCATGGCGTGCGGGGAGGAGCAATCCATGCGGATCTTGCCGTCCCGATCGAGCGTCATGAACGAGAAGGTGGGATCGACGTGGGGGTTGACGATCGTGATGTCGAGGTCGTAGGCGTCCCGGATGGGCTCCCAGAAGGCGACGGCGGCGCCGCCCATGGGGTCGACGCCGATCTTGAGGCCGGCGGCCGCGATGGCGTCCATTTCAATGACCTCGCGGAGGTCGGCGACGTAAGGCGCGATGTAGTCGTATTCGTGGGTGGTGGCGGCGCGGAGGGCGCGCTCGTAGGGGATGCGGCGGACGGCGGCGAGGCCGCCGCGGAGGAGCTCGTTGGCGCGGTCCTGGATCGCGCGGGTCGTGGCGGTGTCGGCCGGGCCGCCCTCGGGGGGGTTGTACTTGAAGCCGCCGTCCTCGGGGGGGTTATGAGAGGGGGTGATGACGATGCCGTCGGCGAGGCCGGAGGTGCGGCCGCGGTTGTAGGTGAGGATGGCGTGCGAGATGACGGGGGTGGGGGTGTAGCCGAGGCCGGCCTGGACGCGGAGGGCGACGCCGTTCGCGGCGAGGACCTCGAGCGCCGTGGCGAGCGCGGGCTCGGAGAGGGCGTGGGGGTCCATGCCGAGGAAGAGGGGGCCGGTGATGTCCTTTTGCCGGCGGTGCTCGCAGATGGCCTGGCAGACGGCGAGGATGTGAGCCTCGTTGAAGCTCCGGCGGAGGGACGAGCCGCGGTGGCCCGAGGTGCCGAAGGAGACCTGCTCGGCCGGGTTCTCGGGGTCGGGGCGGTGGGTGTAATAGGCGGAGACGAGGCGGGGGACGTGGATCAGGGACTCGCGCGGGGCCGGCTGGCCGGCGAGGGGGTGCAGGGGCATCGGGACCTCCGGGGCCGATGATCCAGGAATCGCGGCGGAAGTCCACAGGTTCGCGAGGTCAGCGCGCGCGGCCTCGGCGGGGGCGGGGGGCCGGCGCCCGGCGGTGACGAAAAGATGGAGGCAGACCCGGCCGTTCGGATAGGCTGCGTCGCATGAACCAACCGCCCGGCTTTCCTCCTGGTCCTCCGTACGGCAACCCCGGGCAGCAGCCGGGCTATCCGCAGCAGCAGGCGTACCCGCAGCAGGGGTACGGTCAGCCGCAGCAGCAGTACGGCCAGCCGCAGCAGCAGTACGGCCAGCCGCAGCAGCCGCAGCAGGGGTACGGTCAGCCGCAGCAGCCGCAGCAGTACGGCCAGCCGCAGCAGCCGCAGCCGCAGCAGCAGTACGGCCAGCCGCAGCAGCCGCAGG
>CAYQYG010000008.1:17347-17496 GCA_964421485.1 uncultured Polyangiaceae bacterium
GCAGCCGCAGCAGCAGTACGGCCAGCCGCAGCAGCCGCAGGGCGGGTACGGTCAGTCGCAGCAGCCGCAGGGCGGGTACGGTCAGCCGCAGCAGCCGCAGGGCGGGTACGGTCAGCCGCAGCAGCCGGGCTATGGCCAGCCCGGCGCCC
>CAYQYG010000008.1:17596-50561 GCA_964421485.1 uncultured Polyangiaceae bacterium
CCGCGGGTTATGGGCAGCCCGGCGCCCCCGCGGGTTATGGGCAGCCCGGCGCCCCCGCGGGTTATGGGCAGCCCGGCGCCCCGGCGCAGCCGCAGGCGCCGGCGTTCGGCGTCGGCGTCGGGCCGGGCGGGGGCGTGCGCATCGACTTCGACGGCGGGGATTTCTCGACGAGCGCGCTCGTCGCGGCGGCCATGACCGATCGCGGCTTCAAGAACGCGCGGCTCATGGGGGCCGCGTTCTTCGGCCTGGGCTTCGTGTTCTGGGCCGTCAACTTCGTCCTGGCCTTCGTCGTGCACATCTACTTCCCGTGGTTCGCCGTGCTGGGCGGGCCCTTCGGGCTCGGCGGCCTCTGGCTGCTCGCCACCGGCCAGCCGCAGGGCAACCCCGACGGCAGCGGCGGCGCGCCCGTCTGGGGCCGGATCGGCCTCGGCGTCTGCCTCTTCATCGGCCTGCTCAGCGGCCTGTCGTATTCGTTCTTCCTGCACTGGGGCTGAGCGCCGCCGTCATTTCGAGCTCCGCGCGCCCCCTCGCGCGGGATCAGAGCGCCGCGTCGAATGCATGCTGCGCATTGGTCTTCGCCGCCGCCCTCGCGGGTCGGCTCTGCTGCGGGCCCGCGGCGGGCGCCGCGGCGGCCGCGGCGACGCCCTTGCTCGCCTGCTCCAGATCATCGAGCTGCTTCTTGAAATCGCGATCGACTTCGGCCTTCTTGTCGGCCGGCGCGGCGGCGACCGCCTCCTCGGCCGCGCGCTGCACCTCCCGCCTCCGCTCCTCGATCGCGCCGCGCGCGTCCCCGAGCTTGCCCTGCAGGAAGAGGTCGTTCGCGCGGAGCAGCGTCGCGCCCGTCGCCCCGCGGCTCACCCGCCCGGCGACCACCGGATCGATCGGGGTGACCTGCGCGGGGTCGGAGGTGATCTCGAGCGCGAGCTCGCCGCCGCAGCGGGCCAGGCGGTCCTCGACGAGGTCGCGGTAGGTGAGCTCGGCGCGCGCCACCGGCACCTCGCCCTCGTCGGCCGCGGGCACCCGCAGCCGCAGCAGCACGGTCCTGAGATCGCCCCGGGTCAGCGCGCCGATCGGGACCACGACGCGGCGGCCCTCGCGGCGGAAGGACCGGCCGTCGACCTCCAGGAGCTCCACGCCGGGGGCGAGATCGATCGAGGCCTCGGCGTGGCTCGCGATCGCGGTGGTCGCGGCCTCGGCCTCGGCCTCGAAGATGCGCGCGAGCGAGGCGTCGTCCTCCACGAAGTAATGGCGGCCGTTCGACTCCAGCGCGATCGCGGTCAGGATCTTCTCGTTGTAGGAGACGTCCACGCCGATGGTCGTCACCGTGGCGCCGCGCGCGAGCGCGCGGCGCGCGATCTCGCGGAAGCCCGGGACGTCGAGGACGCCGCGGTTGGCCTCGCCGTCGCTGAGCAGGAGCATCTTGTGGATGCGGCCGGCGTTGCGCTCGAGCAGCGCGAGGCCCTCGTCGATGCCGCACGAGATGCAGGTGTTGCCGCCGACCGCGAGCGCCCGGATGCGGTCGGCGATCCGCGAGCGCTCGAACGCGCCGACCGGCGTCGGGGGCACGACGACCACGGGCTGCGTGTCGAACGCGACGACGGAGACCACGTCGCCGTCGCTCAGCCGGTCCACCGCGGAGAGCGCGGCGCGGATCGCGTTCGCCATGCGCGCGCCGGCCATCGATCCGGACCGGTCGATCACGAGCGAGAGGTTCACGGGCGCGGCGGCGCGCGCGGCGGCCGAGCCCTCGCCGCGCGCCTCGAGCAGGAGGAAGGTCTCGCGGGCGCCGCCGCGCAGGAGCCGGCCGTGGCCGAGGCGGCCCTCGAGCGTGACGCTCGCGCCGTCGCGGAAGCGGGCGCGCTCAGGCGCGCCGACGCCGGTCGCGACGGCGGCAACGGGGGTCCGCGGGACCGCGTCCCCGGTCGCCGGGCCGACCAGCGCCGCGCCGCGCGGCGGGGTGAGCGAGTAGACCGTGACGCTGCTCAGGATCATCCCGACCAGCGCGAGCAGGGCGACGTTCGCGGGCTTCATGGCGCTCCTCCGAGGATACCCGCCGCGCGCCGCCGGTGTCGCGGGGCGCGGCCGAGGGCGCGGTGGACGCGCGAGCCCGCGGTTCGATCTGGATCAGGCGCGCGATGCGTCGCGGAGAGCCGAGCTCCCCGCCCTCCTGAAGGACCGCTTTCCGTTGAAGTCGCTCGATTTTCCACAACGGGTGTTCGCGGTCGTCTGTTCGGCGCCGGGCGGTCCCTGATCGACATCGGAACGTGCGCGCGGGGCGCTTCGGCGGTTGACGGGCGGCGCCGCGGTCGTCTTAGCTCTCTGTCCGACATGAGAGTCTGGACCCGCGGGGCCGAGCACGTCGCCCTCACCGACAAGGGCACCTTCATCTTCCGGCAGGGCGCGCCGCCGCGCTGGCTCGAGGCGCCGCGCGCGGCGCGCGACGAGGGCGCGGGCGACGTGCTCGCCGTCGCGCCCTCGGGCGCGTTCGCCTGGGTGGAGCGCCTCGCGCGCGTCTCGCTCGCGGACGGCGCCGTGGAGCGGCCGCCGCGCGCCGCGCCGGTCGACGACGTCGTCGCGCTCGACGACGAGCGCGTCGCCGCGGTGCTCGGCGGCGCGACGAAGAAGGCGCCGCCCACGCTCGTCGTCGGCGATCCGCGCGCCGCGGCCTGGGAGGTGCGCGTCGAGCTCCGGGCCGAGGCCGCGAAGCGCGTCGAGGCCTTCTCGAAGGTCATCTGGGCCGAGGGCGCCGCGCCCCCCTGGTACCGCGCCACCGCGTTCGGGCCGGGCACCGTCGAGGGCGCGCGGCAGACGCGCGTCACCTCGAACGAGCACGGCGTCGCCGTCGCGGGCTCCCGCTCGGGGCTCGTCGGCGTGCTGCGCCCCGGCGCCGACAAGCTCACGAGCGTCTTCCGCGTGCCCTCGCAGGACGAGGCCGTCGTCGACGCCGTCGCCACCGAGCGCGGCGTGCTCGTCACGCTCGCGATCGAGGGCCGCCACGCCGCCGTCGCGCACTTCGACGAGGGCGGCCGCTGCCTCGGCGCCACGGGGATGCTCCACGGCGCGACCGGCGCGCTGGTCGTCGGCGATCGCGTCCTGGTCTTCGACGACCGCGACGGCGAGGGCCTCGTCCGCGTGCTCCGCCTCCCCGCCCTCGAGGAGGCGAGCTCCGTCGAGCCCTGCGCGATCGGCGGCATGCCCATCGACGCGCACGCCTCGCGCGACGGCCGCGCCGCGGTCTTCGGCGTGGGCGGCGAGGTCGTCGTCGTCGCCGTCACCCCGGACGGCCTGGAGGTCACGGGCCGCTGCGCCGGCGCCGCGCCCGCGAGGTCGAAGCCCGCGGCCGAGCGCGCCGCCGAGGTCAGGCCCCCGCCGCCGCGCTGGAAGCCCTGCGAGGGCGCCCCCGCGCTCGGCTTCGCGGTCTCGAAGGCGACCCCGGCCCCCTGGTCCGGCGCGGCCGGCGCCCCGATGGAGATCGCGATGGGCGTCCGCTCGACCGGCGGGCCCGGCGCCGGCGTGCGCGTCGAGCTCTCCGGCCCCGCGCTGGTCGAGGGCCTCGTCGTCCCCGACCGCGTGGTCATCGGCCCCCACTCGGCGCGCTTCGAGGCCGACGCCAGGATCGGCGGCTTCGCCGCGCTCCTCCCCGCCGTCCCGCTCCCGCGCGGCATGATCTACCCCTTCGACCCCAAGCCCACGAGCCCCGAGGCCGCCGCCGAGGCCCACGCGCTGCTCGCCGCCACGCACCTCGACGTCCGCCTCGAGCTCCGCGCCGCGCGCCCCGGCTCGGCCTTCCTCTCCGTCGCGATGCGCGCCGGGGCCGGCGCCGCCGCGCCGATGAAATGGACCCGCCCGGTCACCGTCGAGGGCTGAGCCGATCGCCGGCGCGCGACCGTTGCATGATCTGTCGCGTATATCGATTCAGATGGAGCCGCGCAGCAGGATCACCCGCTCGAACCGATCGAGCGCGGGATAGTAATCGGCGTACGCGGCCACCCCGATCGAGGGGAACGAGAGCGTGACGACGACGCGCCCGCCGGCCGCCGCCTCCTCCGCGAAGCGCGCCGGCACGCCGAGCCCGAGCGCGATCGAGGGGAACAGGAGCCCGCCCGTCCGCACGTAGGGCGTCGCCGCCTCCAGCGTCAGCCCGGCCGCGACGCGGTGATGGAAATCGGAGTCCACGATCGCCGAGGCCACCAGCCAGTCGCGCACGCCGAGCTCGTACCCGAGCGCCGCGGTCAGCCGCCAGGGATCGTCCCCGGGCCCCCCCTCGGTCGACGCGCCGAGGCCGACGAGCGGCCCGCCGTTCTCGATCCCGCCCGGCAGGACCAGCTCCCCGCCGACCCGCGCGGGCTGCGCCGTCGCGTGCTCCTCCGCCGCGAACCCCGGCCTCGACGGCGGGGCCGGCGCCCGCGGCGGGGCGCCGTACACCTCGAGCGACCACGCCTCCGGGTACTCGACGCGCAGAACCGTGGGCGCGCGGTCCACGCCGAAGTCGAACAGGCCGGGCGGCAGGTCGAACCGGAGCCGCCGCTCGCCGCCGGCCCAGGCGATCACCGGGTGCCGCGCCGCCAGCGCCGGCACGGTCGCGCGCTCCCACGAGTCCTCGGCCAGGTGGATCACGCCCGCCGCGCGCAGCGCGCGCAGCTCCCCCGCGCCGAGCGCCACGCGCCGCACCTCCCGGAAGCTCCCCGACAGCGACCCCGCCGTCCCCTCGCGATCCACGTCGTGCGTCACGCCCTCCGCGCTGCGCCCCTTGATCTCGACCTCGACGATCGCCGGCCTCGCCGACGGGTTCTGCACGATCGCCTCGGAGAGGAAGCCGCACCGCGCCGCGACCGGCGGCGGGAACGCCTCGAGCACGTCGCGCGCCGGCCCCGGCGCGGCCCCCTCGCAGGACAGCCCGATCCGCTGCTGCAAGAGCTGCCCGCCGCCCCCCGCGCGCGGCAGCGGCACCGGCACGAGCGCCGGCGCGGAGCACCCCAGGGCCGCCGCGAACAGCAGCGCCGCCCCCGCCCTCTCCGCGACCCGCTGGCCCGCGATCTCTGCCAGCGCGCTCATGGCTCCGCTCCTCGGCTCAGGAGAACGGCCGCGCCGTGTGCGCGTGATCCAGCGGCCCGTGCCCGCGCCCCAGCCCCGGCGCCCCGAGGATCGCCTCGCGCAGGTAGCGGCGCGCCCGCGCCACGGCCGGCTCGAGCGCCATCCCCTGCGAGAGCCCCGCCGCGATCGCCGACGCCAGCGTGCACCCCGTCCCGTGCGTCGCCCGCGTCGCGATCCGCGCGTCCTCGAAGATCCGCTCCCCCTCGCGCGTCCGCAGCACGTCCACCGCCACGTCGCCCGGGAGGTGCCCGCCCTTCAGCAGCACCGCCGCCGGCCCCATCTCGAGCAGCGCCCGCGCCGCCTCACGCATCGCCTCCACCCCCTCGATCCTCGCCCCGGTCAGCGCCTCCGCCTCGGGCAGGTTCGGCGTCAGCACGGCCGCGAGCGGCAGCAGCCGCGCCCGCAGCGCCCCCTCCGCCTCGGGCAGGAGCAGCCGCGCCCCGCCCTTCGCCACCATCACGGGATCCACCACCACCCTGGCCCCTCGCCCCAGCCGCTCGATCACCTCGGCCACCGCCTCGATCACCTCCTCCGAATGCAGCATCCCCGTCTTGATCGCGTCGGCCCCGATGTCCTCGAGCACGAGCTCCATCTGCTGCGCGATGAACGCCGGCGGCACCGGGTGCACCCCGAACACCCCCAGCGTGCTCTGCGCCGTCAGCGCCGTGATCGCCGTCGCCCCGTACGCCCGCAGCGCCGTCACTGCCTTGAGATCCGCCTGGATGCCGGCCCCGCCCCCCGAATCCGACCCGGCCACGATGAGCACGCGCCCTTCCATTGATCCTCCGCCGCCATGCTGGCGCGAAAGCGCGCCGGCCGCGAGCGCGTTCCGCGCCCTTGACGCCTGCGCCCGCGCGGGCGGAAGCTCTCCTTCGTGCCGATCGCGAGGAGGGGACGCCGCGAGGAGACCCTGGCCGAGCGGCTGAGCTACCGGCTCGACCGCTTCCTCCACCTCCATCCGGTCGTCCAGCTCGCCGTCGTCCTCTCCGCGACCTTCGTCCTCGCCCTGATCTTCGGCGCCGTCGTCTCGCGCGCCGCCGGCGGCGACGACGTCGCCGGCATCGGCGACGGCCTCTGGTGGGCCATCACCCGCATGCTCGACGGCGGCACCGTCGCGGGCGAGCAGGGCGCGCTGCGCCGCATCTTCGGCCTCGGCGTCTCGATCGCCGGCCTCGTCGCGCTCGCCGTGCTCACCGGCGCCTTCGCCTCGAGCTTCGCCGACCGCATCCGCGTCATCCGTCAGGGCCGCATCCCGATCTTCGAGCGCGATCACATCGTCCTGCTCGGCTGGAACGCCCGCGCCGCCGTCGTCCTCCGCGAGCTCGGCGCGAGCGGCGTCCGCGCCACCGTCGCCATCCTGGACGACCAGGACCGCGACCAGCTCGAGGAGCGCGCCCGCGAGGCCCTCGACGGCGTCCCGCACTGCCTCACCGTCGTCGTCAAGCGCGGCGATCCTGCCACCACTGCCGCCGTCCGCTCGGTCGCCGTCCGCGCCGCGCGCGTGATCGCGATCCTCCCCGACGCCGCCGACGCCGGCCCCGAGGCCCCCCGCGCTCACCTCGACGACATGGATCCCGATTCATGCCACGAGATCACGCTGCGCGAGGGCCACCGCTCCGATCGCACTGCGCTCCGCTCCCTCCTCGCCGTCCGCCGCGTCCTCCGCGGCCGCCGCGTCCCGGTCGTCATCGAGGCCTCCTGCCGGGCCGGCGAGGAGATGCTCTGCCTCTGCTCCGGCCGGGACGCCGGCGTGGTCATCGTCGACGCGCGCGACGTGAGCGCCCAGGTCCTCGTCCACTCCGTCCAGCACCCCGGCGCATTCGACGTCGTCCGCAAGATCCTCTCGCTCGCCGGCAGCTCGATTCACTTCCACCCCGCCGGCGCCCTCGCCGGCCGCCCCTTCGATGCGCTCCACGAGGCGCTCGAGGGCGGCATTGCCATTGGCCTCCTCCGCCGCGGCGAGCCCCTCGTGAGCCCGCCCGGCGACCTCCTGGTCGAGCGCGACGACCGCGTCCTGTTCCTCTCCGACAGCGACGCCGCCCCTCGCGCCGGCGGCCGCCTCCCGCGCCTCGACTCCCCCGCCTCGCCCGCGCCCGACGATCCCCCGCCGCGCCAGCTCCACGTGCTCGTCGCCCGCCACAAGCCCGAGCTCCCTTCGATCCTCTCGTTCCTCGGCGGCGTGCACGCCGCCCGCGTCACCCTCCTCGTCGCCCCGGAGGGGCTCGCCGAAGCCCGCCACGCCGTCCGGGCCGCCGGCCCGGCCGCCCGCGGCTTCGAGATCCTCCCCTGCGACCCCCTCGACGCCTCCTCCGTCTCCCGCGCCCTCGCGCTGGACCCCGACGTCGCGCTCCTCCTCGCCCCCGACGTCCCCCCCGACGATTTCGCCGACGCCGACAGCGATCAGATCATCACGTTCCTCCACATGCGCCGGCTCACCCGGGAGCGCGACCCCGAGCGCCCGCTCCACGCCGTCGTCGAGCTCCGCAGCCCCGAGACCCGCCGCCTGATGGCCGCGGATCACGACGTCGACTTCGTCATCTCCGGCGAGGTCGTCGGAATGCTCCTGGCCCAGGAGATCCACGCCCTGTACGAGACCCGCGGCGACGTGACGGCCATTGGATCCACGTATCGCCGTGTGCTCGACGCGGTGGGCGCCGGCATCCGCCTGCGCCCGCTCTCCGATTACGTGTCCGGCCTGGATCGCCCCACGTTCGGCCACGTGGCGGCCGTGGCCCGCGCCCGCGGCGAGGTCGTCATCGGCGTCGAGCAGCCCGGCGGTGCGGCCTTGATGCTGCCGGGGCGCGACGCGCGCTTCGACGTCGAGGACACGCGGGTCGTCGCGATCCACCCGCCGGCTGCCGGCGCCGGCGCTGCCCGGCGCGACGCGCCGCCGCCCCCCGCCCACGCGGCCTGATCCGAGGGAGCGGAAGCGGAAGCGGAAACGGAAACGGAAACGGAAATGGAAACGGAAGCGGAAGCGGAGACGGGAGACGGAGGCGGCTCACTCGATCGAGATCAGCGCGTCTCCGATCTTCGGCGCCTGCTGGAGGAATCCCAGCTCGACGAGCTGCGCCCCCAGCGCCTCCCACCGCTCGCGGCTCATCACCCCGATCCCCCGCTGCCTCGTCTCCTCGGTCTCGATGAACCGCTTCTGCGCCTCCGCCACCTCGGCGAACGTCTCGGCGTCCATCGCCGTGTTCAGCTTCGCCATCACCGCGTTCGCGGCGCGCGGATCCGCGAGGTAGCTCCTCCACCCCTCCCGCGAGGCGCGGACGAACGCGCGCACCACGTCGGGCGAGCGCTGCCACAGCTCGCGCCGGACGGCGACCACCGTCGCGTATGGATTGTAACCCTCGTCGGCGATCAGGAAGACCGCCGGATCCGCGCCCTTCCTGCGCGCGGCGAGCGGCTCCGACGTCGCATAACATTGCTGTGCAAAATCCTTGTCGACGACGAACCGCGCGACGCCGCCGTCGTACGGGACGACCGCCGCGCCGATCCCGTGCTTCTTCTTCAGGAATGCGCCGTACGCCGCCCCGGGCTCGATGGCCAGCGTCCCCGACGCGAGCACGTCCTTCATCCCCTTCGCCCCGCGCGACGCGTGCGCCATGATCGCCTGCGGCGAGGTCTGGTACACGGCGAAGATCGGGATCAGGTCGGCGCCCTTGCCGCGCGCGGAGAGCAGCTCCTCCGCGCCGACCACGCCGAAATCGATCTGCCCGGCCGCGAGCATCTGCAGGACCGGCACGCCTGCGCCCCCGCCCATGATCTCCACCGACAGCCCGCTCCGCTCGTAGGCGCCGGACTCGCGCGCCGCGAAGAACCCGCCGAACTCGGGCTCGGCGACCCAGTTGAGCGCGAGCTTGACCTGCTGCTTGCCGGCCGGCGCGCCCTCGCTCTTCCCCCTCGACGAGCACCCGACCCCCATCAGGAGGGCGAGCCACGCCACGACCATGAAGACAGCCTTCATCCCACCTCTCCGAGCGACCACGGCCGAACCCTAGCACCACCGCGCCGCGAGTCGCTATCGCCCCGGCGCCGGACGCTCTATGACGGAACCGCCATGTCCGCCCGCCCCCTGCTCACCCTCGTGATGATCGTGAAGAACGAGGCCCGCTCCATCCGCGCGACGATCGCCTCGGCCAGGCCCCACGTCGACCGCTACCTGATCCTCGACACCGGCTCCACCGACGGCACCCAGGCCCTCATCAGGGAGGCCTTCGAGGGCACGCCGGGCGCGGTCGCCGAGGAGCCCTTCGTCGACTTCGGCACGAGCCGCAACCGGGCCCTCGAGCTCGCCGGCGCCGAGGCCGTGTTCACCCTGATGCTGAGCGGCGACGAGACCCTCCACCACGGCGAGGCCCTCCGCGCCTTCTGCGAGCGGCACCGCGACGCCGAGGGCCCGGAGCACGGCGCCTACTACGTCAAGATCCTCTTCGGCGCGACCCACTACGACTCCGCCCGCCTGGCCCGCGCCGACCACGGCTGGCGCTACGTGGGCGTCACCCACGAGGTCCTCGCGAAGGACGGCGTCCCGCCCCCCACCCTCCGCGTCCCCGACGCCCACATCCTCCACGACCTCTCCCACCGCGACGCCGCGAGCTCCCGCCGCCGCTGGGAGCTCGATCTCGAGCTCCTCACCGAGGAGGCGAAGCGGAGGCCCGCCGACACCCGCACCCGGTTCTACCTCGCCCAGACCCTCGAGTGCCTCGGCGACATGGAGGCCGCCCACGCGGCGTACCAGGAGCGCATCGAGATGGGCGGCTGGCGAGAGGAGGTCTACGAGTCGATGTTCCGCCTCGGCCGCGTCGCCCAGGCCCTCGGCAGGCCCTGGCCCGAGTGCCAGCAGCGCTACCTCGAGGCCCACGCCCATAGCCCCGAGCGCGCCGAGCCCCTCTTCGCGATCGCCTGGCATTACTACGAGCAGAAGAGCTGGCCCCTCACGTACCTCTTCGCCGCCCGCGGCGCCCAGATCCCCTATCCCGAGGGGGCCACCCTCTTCGTCGACGCCGAGGTCTATCGCACGAAGCTCCTCGATCTGGTCGGCACCGCCGCCTATTACGTCGGCGAGCGCGAGGCCGGCGAAGCGGCCATCCGCAAGGCCCTCGCCAGGAGCCCCGGCGACCCCCGCCTGCTCAGGAACCTGTCGTTCTACGAATCTCGCTGAGCGCCCGGCATGATCCCCGCGCCCTGCCCCGCGTAAGGGCGTTCGCCCTCCGCGGCGCGCCGATCTCCGCTCGCGCCCACGGAGGGAAGAGCGCTGCGGCCCGCCTCGTAGATGGGCCTCGCGGGAGGGCAACGGCGCCCCCCGCGACCTTCCTTCGGAGGACACGTCATGAACGCTCGCATCGCGCTCGCGCTCGCAGGGCTCGCCGGCCTCGCCACGTTCACCACCGGCTGCATGTATTCGACCGAGTCAGGAGAGATCACCGGCCGCATGGTCTCCGGCTGGGAGGCCACCACCGAGAGCCCCGATGCCTCGTGGCAGGGCGAGCCGATCATGGTCCACGCCGAGATGGGCGACGTCCGCGTGGTCGGCGTCGAGGGCCAGACGAACATCGTGCTCCGCGCCAATTTCGTCGCCGGCGCCAACAGCCAGGAGGAGGCGCAGCCCGCGTACGAGGACGTCGCCGCGTCGATGAAGGTCGAGCTCGTCGACGGCGTGTGGCGGGTCCTCTGCCCCCACGCCCGCGAGCGCCACGGCGACGTGGTCCCCTCGACGACCGGCTGCGAGGCGATGACCGTCCACGTCCCGGCCGGCGCCGCCGCCCGGCCCGTCGCGCTCTCCGCCAGCACGAATTTCGGCGGCGCCACGGCCGAGGAGCTGGTCGTCAGCAAGCTCTCGCTCCGCGCCCCCTTCGGCGTCCTCGCCCAGGCCGATCCGGTCCCCGGCGCCGATATCGAGGTCTACAACGAGGATCTGGTCTCCGGCGACTGCCCGGCCGAGCTGTACCTGCCGTCCGATTTCGCCGCCGACTCCTACGAGCTCTCGATCCAGCACCCCGGCCTGACCCGCGCCGACGGCTCGACGCTGCGCATCGACACGAGCGATTTCCCGGACCTGACCTCGCCCACCGGAAGCCGCGGCCAGTACGGCGCCGGCGCCCGGCGCATCCACGTCCGCGCGAGCATCGGCGACGTCGTGCTCGGCACCGGCCCCCTGCCCGAGATCGACGGCCCCTCGAACTGCCAGGACCTCGAGCTCGAGCTCTGACCCCGCGAGCCGTCCCGCCGGCCGCCGGGCGCGCCGGCGGGGGAGCGGGCGTCACTTCGCGCAGATGTCGGCGTAGTCCTTCTCGAGCGGGGTGAACGCGGCGGCGGGCACGCCCTCGTCGAGGATGTTCTTGGCCTTGCCGCAGACGATCGCGCACTCCGAGCTCTTCGCCTTCTTGCGGCAGCCCTCGAGGTCCTTGCGCAGCGCGTCGGTGCCGTTCAGCCCATTGCATTGCGAGTCGACGGACATCTTGTGCGTGACGCCGATGAGGCGCAGCGGCTCGTCGGCCTTCTCGAACGCGCTCTGGGTCGCGCCGGCCTCCTCCGCGGCGGCCTGGCAGGCGGAGATGAGGTCGGCCACGGCGATCTTCTCGTCGGCGCGCTTCTCGATGTACGCCGCCTCGGCCGGGCCGGGCCCGCGCACCTTCATGAACGTCGCGAGCGACTTCTTGGCCTCGTCGGTGATCGAGTCGGGCGCGACGCGCGGCAGCTTCACCCCGGCGCCCGCCGCCGCGCTCGCGGCGTCCGTCTTCTGGATGACCTCGTCGAGCGCCTTCACGGCCGCGGCGCACTTCTCGACGGCGGGCTGATCCGCCGCGTCCGCGCACGCCTTCGACACGGCCCGGAGCGCCCCCACGAGGTCCTTGATCGCGTCCCCGGAGCGCTCGAGCCTCTGCCGCGCGATGTTGGCCGCGTGCCGGATCTCGTCGGCCGCGTAGGTCGCCGCCCGGTCGAGGTCGGCGCGCCGCTTCGGCGCATACTTGTCCTTGCTGTCCTGCGGCCCGAGGTGCGGCTGGTACGCCGAGATGATCCCCACGGCCTTCTTGAGCTCCGCGCCGGCCGCCTCGTACGCCTTCTTCGCGGCCGCCGCCGGGTCGTTCCCCTCCTCCTTGCCCCCGCACCCCGCGCCGCCGAGGGCGAGGCAGATCACCGCCGCGCCGAGCCCGATTCGTTGGATCCTGTTCACGCTGCGCACCTCGAGGTCCGAGTAGACGACGCGCCGCGCACCGTCAAGGACGGCGACGAGGCGGCCGCGATGGCGGGCGTGCAGTCCTGAGCGCCCGCGGCGTTGCGTGACCTCGCCGTCGACCTCGGCGGCTGCACCGCGGATCGTCGGGGAGCCGCGGCGATGATATCCCGACCCGCTCTTGACACCGGACGGAATGTGGGGGCTTGCTATGACCCATGTGGATCCAGGACCTGCCGCGCGCGGCGCGCTGCATCTTTCTCGGCCTCCCGCTCTTCGTCCTCGCGTGCAGCGGCGCCGAGCCGGCGCCTCCAGTCGTCGCCGCGCCTGCGCCCGGATTCGCCTCCGCGGCCGCTTCCGCTGCCGCGCCCGGATCCGCCTCCGCGGCCGCCTCCGCTGCCGCGCCCGGATCCGCCTCCGCTGCCGCGGCTGCGCCGCCCACGCCGATTGACGGCGCGCTGCCGGCCATCTCGGGCCTGCCCGATTTCGAGCTCTCGATGGCGTGCGCGCAGGAGCCTTGCCGCGTCGGCGACCTCGTGCCGCCGGGCTCGCGCCAGGCGGCGGGGGCGCCGATCGCCGTGTACGAGGTCGCGCTCGAGCGCGGCGGCGCCGCCGAATTCCCGTTCAATGAAGCGGTCGACGTGACGGGCGTCGTCGTCGAGGGATCCGCGTCCGTCGCGCCCGTCGAGGAGCCTGCGCGCGCCCTCGCGGGCCTCGGGCAGTGGCGGGCTTTCCGGGCGCGGGGCGGCGGCGTCCGCGTCGGGGCCGAGGGGAAGGGCAAGGCGCGCGTCCTGCTCGCTTTCGCGCGCATCCCCGCGGGATCGCCGCTCGCGGAGGGGCTGCCCGGCGCCGGGGGCGCGCGGCCCGCCGTCAAGGTGAGCGACATCCGTCGCGCGAGGCCCGTCGAATCGATCGATTTCTCGAAGCTCCCGGACCTCGCCTGGGGCGGCGGCGCCTATCACGCGCGCATCGGCTGGGACGCCGCGCCGGACGCGGGCGACGCGGCCGTCGTCGACACGCTCGTGTTCTCGAAGGACGCCGCGGTCGCGGAGCACGTGCACGACAAGGAGTGGGAGTGCCTCGCCGTGCTGCGGGGCGCCGGAGAGCTCGTCGTCAAGCCCGCGGGCGGGGAGGAGCGGCGCGCGCTCAGGCCGGGCAGCATCGCCTGCGTGCCCGTCGGCACGCGACACGCGTGGAGGCCCCGAGGGACCGAGCCGCTCGTCGCGATCCAGGTCTTCGGGCCCAGCGGTCCGGAGCAGCGCTTCAGGAAGCTCGCGGCCGCCCCGCCGCCCATTCAATGAGGGGGAGCACCATGACGGAGCCTTTCAAGCTCACGGAAGAAGACAAGTACCAGATCCTGAGCCAATGCCCGGGGCTCGGCCCGGCGATGACGCCGGAGGTGGCCAGCCTCTTCGAGCTCGAGCGGTATGACCGCGGCGAGCACGTCTATTCCTATGCGCCGATCATGTCGGAGCCGCCGCTCCGGCAGCTCGGCATGATCCTCGCGGGGCACGTGGTCGTGCACCGTCACGGCTGCAGGCACCCCCGGCGGACGTGCGCGCCGATGATGGCGTATGGCGAGGAGTTCTGCGTCGCCTGGTGGGAGGCCAGGGGGGACGAGCAGGCCCAGCGCGCGTCGCTCCGCGAAGCGACGCGCGCGATCGCGGCGGAGCCGACGTGGGCGCTGGAGCTCGCGCCGTCCATGTTCGAGAGGGCGTTCCCTCCGGGCAGCGCGCTCATGGAGCGGCTGCGCGCAGGGAAGCCGGTGACGGACCTCGCGCCCGAGATCGTCGCGGTGCTCTCGGCGACGCCCGAGCTCGCGAACGTGGAGGACGACGACCTGTACCGGCTGCTCGAGGCCGCGGAGCTCCTGGCCGTGACGCCGGGCGACCCGGTGCTCCGGTGCGGGCAGCGGCCGGACGGCATCTACGTGCTGCTCGAGGGCGGGTTCAATTTCATCATGCCCGGCGCGGGCGCGCCGACGGCCAAGGTGCAGGCGCCGGCGGCGGCCGGGGCGGCGGAGCTCATCCACGGGCGGCCAATGCTCTTCGACGTGGTCGCCTCGGGCGCGGCGCGCGCCGTGCGCATCGCGGGCGACATGTTCTGGCACCTCTTCCGGCTCGATCCCGATTTCCAGCGCGCGATCGTGCGCACGAACAACCTCCCCGCGGGCGATGGATACGGGGGATCGAAGCTCGCCGCCGGCGTCTTCCTGGTCCTCCCGGACTTCGGCCTGCGCGAGGACCGGCCGGACGTGGCGGCCGCGATACCCGGGCTCACGGACCTCCTGGCGGAGCGGATCGCGACGCACCTCTTCGATAACGTGCTCGTGCTGCACGTCCGCGGGGCGTCCGTCATGGAGACGCGCCGGCGCTTCGATTTCCCTGACGGCACGTGGGTGGAGCGGCGGGTCCGGGGGATCCCGGGGGACGGGATCGCGGCGCTCATCAAGCGGGAGATGTCCGCGGAGGCGCCCGGAGAGGGCGGCGCGCCGGACGTGACGCTCGTCGATATCGTGGGGCTGGAGGATCCGCTCCCGGCCGTGCGGCAGTTCTGCGGCATGGATGTGCCGCACAAGGTCGTCCGCATGTTCTGCGAGCCCGGGGCGCCGCCGCCGCTGCCGGTCCTCATCTCGCGGACCGAGGTCGTGCACACGGCGGTGCTGCGCGAGGGCGAGGCGCCGGAGGGCATCGGCAATGCGCTGCACCGCGCGGGGAAGCAGCGCGGCGCCCTCGGATGGATCAAGGCGGCCGTGGTGGACGTGCCGGCGGCCGCGGTGAAGAGCGTGCTCGGCGCCGGCGAGCGCGCCGTGGAGAGCGTCGCGTCGGCGCTGCCGGGGCGCTCGAGCGCGCGCGTGTGGCCCATGGGCACGGTGCGGATCCGGCCCCGGAAGGCGGTGCTCGCCGCGCTCCAGGGCGAGGGCGGCGAGGCCCAGTCCTTCGAGGCGCTCGGGCGCGCGGTCTCGAGCGAGGACGTGGAGGCGACGCGCGGGACCATCGACCGCTGGGCGCGGGCGGTCACGTCGCGGCGGGTGGGGATCTCGCTCGGCGGCGGGGGCACCTACGGGGACGTGCACATCCCGCTGCTCCAGCGGCTCGAGAAGGAGGGGATCCCCATCGACGTCATCTCGGGGGCGAGCGTGGGATCGACGATCGGCGCGTATTATGCGGCGCTCGGCAAGGCGGGGCTCGACCTCTTCTGGGACCACAGGGGGCTCCTGCTCCGGGCGTCCCTCCTGAGCTTCGTCTCGAGCGCCGTGCTCGAATGGGCGATCGCGTACGACCTCGGCGGGGTGCGGCTCGAGGAGACGGAGACGCCGTTCTTTCCGGTGGTGACCGAGGGCGACCTCGGCGTGGAGTGGGACGTGCGGGAGGGCACGTACGCGCTCGGCGTGCGCGCGAGCGGGTCGCTGCCGCCCTTCATCGCGCCCACGGTCGTGGACGGGCGGCGCTACCTGGACGGCGGCCTGGTCGCGAACGTGCCGGTGAACGTGCTGCGCGACGAGGGGGCGAGCCTGATCATCGCCTCCAATCCCATCGCGTCGGTGAAGCCGCGCGACCACGGGCCGCTCGCGCAGATCCCGGTCGTCGGGGATCTCTTGCAGGAGAGCAACCCCGTGCTCCGCGTGGAAGACACGCTGCGCATGATACCGCTCATCTTCCGCACGACCGGCGAGGCGCAGACGGGCGGCGCCGACGTGACGTACCGGCCGGCGGCGGGGGACTCCTCGCTGGCGTCGACCGTGGACGAATCCTACGTGAAGGACGCGCAGACGCAGCTCGCGCTGAACCAGGCGGTCGCGGAGGTGCAGAGCCGGTGGCGCAAGATGCTCCGCCGCCCGCCGGGGCGCGTGCGGCTCTCCGCGGACGGGGCGCGGATCGAGTGCTCGGGGGTGATCTTCTTCACCGGCGCCGGCGTCGCCCCGCAATGCGCGGAGCTGCTCGACGAGATCGCCGCGTTCCTCGAGGAGCACGTGCACATCAAGAAGGTGCGCGCCGCGGTGACCGCCGCCACGGCGTCCATCGCGCAGGCGCGGGCGCTCGCGCTCGCAGCGTACCTCGCCTCGGCCGGGGTGGAGGAGCACCGGCTGGACGCGTCCGGGGGGCGGGCCGCCGCGGACCAGGAGGAGGCGGTCGACCTGCTCGTCGTCGAGCGGGCGGCCACGGAGGAGGAGATCGAAGAGCTGAGGAGTGACCTCCAGCGCGCCCGCGACGAGCTCGCGGCGGCGGAGCGCGAGCGGGCGAGGGCGGAGGCGGCGGCGCGCGCGCGCGCATTGACGCTCGCCGCGGCCTGGCAATGCGCGCGCGGGGACCTCGACCTCGCCTGCCTGCTCGGGATCGAGGCGGCGCGGCTGGATCGCGGGCTAGAGGCGGGCGGCGTGCTGCGGGCGGCGCTGCGCCGGTCGGGCCGCCTGGTCGCGCGCCTCCCCGGCGCGGCGCCGGCGCGCGAGCTGGCGATCGGGCCGGACGGGCGGCTCGCTGCGATCGGCGGATCCGACGGGATCGTCCGGATCTGGGACATGGGGCGGAGGGCGGGCGCGGCGCCGATCGCCGAGATCGATCACCGCGGCGCGGCCGATCCCGGGATCCGCGGCGTCGCGTGGTCGCCCGACGGCCGGCTGCTCGCGACGGCCGGATTCGACTGGATGATCCGGATCCACCAGGTGCGCGACGACGGCGCCGTCGCAATGGTCGCCCAGGCGAGCGCGGGCACCTGGGACCAGTGGGGCGTCGCGTTCTGCCCGGATCCCGGGCGGCCGCTCGTGCTCGCGACCGTGGACGGCGAGCGGTCCGTGCTCGGGGTGCTCGCGATCGGCCCCGCGGGGATGGATCGCGTCGCGACGCTCGATCACGGCGGCCAGAGCGTGATCCACGCCGCGTGGAGCCCCGACGGCGGGCGCGTGGCGGTGGCCACGGCCGGCGGCGTGACCGTGTGGAGCGTGGGCGCCGGAGCGGAGCGGATCGCGGAATGGACGGCGGGCCGCGGGCCGGCGCTGCGCGCGGCGTGGCACGAGGACGGCGAGCGGCTGGCGATCGCGAGCGGGCGCGGGGCGAGCGTGCACGCATTGCCGCGCGGGACGGCCCCGGAGGGCGCGGCCGCGCCCGTGCGCTTCGAGGTGAGCGGCCACGAGGCGCACGTCTCGGCCGTCGCCTGGAGCCCGGGCGGGGACCGCCTGGTCACGGCGAGCGCCGACGGCACCGCGCGGATCTGGGACGCCGAAGGCGGCGCGTTCCGGATGATCCTGCGCGGCTATGACGGGCCGCTCGCGGGCGCGGCGTGGCACCCGCGCGAGGACCTCGTCGCGACCTGGAGCGAGTCGGGCGTCGCGGTGATCTGGGCGGCTCAGAGCGGCGAGCCGCGGGCGCACCTCTTCGGCCACGAGGGGTCGATCACGCGGGGCGCGTGGCGGCCCGACGGCGGCCTGCTCGTGACCACGAGCGTGCACGGCGGGACGCGCGCCTGGGACGCGCTCGCGTGCGGGCAGGTCTCTCATGGCAAGCACGGCGGCCCGCTCTCCGTCGCGGCGTGGCACCCGACCGACAGGGCGCTCGCGCTCACCGCGGCGCTCGACGGATCGGTCCATTGCTGGGATCCGCAGACCGGGGCGCAGATCCGGGTCCTCTTCGAGGGCCGCGGCGGCGCGCCCGGCGCCGCGTTCGCCGCGTGGAGCCCCGACGGGCTCGCGGCCGCGGCGATCCGCGCCGGCGACGACCGGCCCACGCTCTGGGACGCGCGGTCGTCGTGGACGGCGCGGGAGGACCTCGCGCGCTCGGAGCGCGCGGGCCTCGCGGGCCGCGGCGCGCCGCCGCGGCTCGCATTCAGCCCGTGCGGCGCGCTGCTCGCAGTGAAGCACCGCCGGACCGTGACGGTATGGGACCTCCAGACCGGCGCGATCAGGGGCGAGATCGAGGCCAGGGAGGACCTGCCGTGGGTGGCGTGGGGCGGCGCCCGCCCCGGCTCCGAGGAGGGCCTCGCGCTCGCGGTGTCCCGGTGGGCCTCCAGCGGATCCGTGGAGCTCTACGATCCGCGCGATCTGAAGGAGCCGATCCTGAAGCTCGGCGACACCACGGACGGCGTCTGGTGCATCGATTTCAGCCCGGATGGCCGGCGCGTCGCGACCGCGTGCAATGACTCGCGCGCGTGGATCCATGACGCGCAAACGGGCGAGCTGATCAAGAAGATCGACCACGGCGCGCCGGTCCGCGCCATTGCGTGGAGCCCCGACGGCCGGTTCCTCGCGACCGGCGACGGCGCGCTCACCGCGGCGATCTACCGCGCCGAGCGCGATCGCTTCGATCTCTGCAGCGCGCCCGAGCAGCACAGGAACGAGGTCCGCCATATCGCGTGGACCCGCGACGGCAGGCGCCTGCTCTCGGCCAGCGCCGACGGCACCGTCCGCGTCTGGGAGGAGCGCGACGCCGGGGGCGGCGCGCGGATCTGGTCCACCGCCGCGCTGCTCGAGGGCCACCGCGACGCCATCCGCTGCGCGGCGCCGAGCCCCGACGGCGCGGACGCGATCACCGCCGGCGAGGACGGCATCGCGATCGTCCACCCCATCGATTTCGACGTGCTCGTCGGCCGCGTGGCCGGCCTGCTCGATCGCTTCGAGCTGACCGAGGAGGAGTGGGGACGCTACATGGGCCCGGCCGCCGCCCGCCGCCCGACCTGGCCGATACCCGCCCGCTGAGCCGGGAGAGGAGAGGGATTCACAGGGAGGCGGGGAGGCGGGGAGATCAGAGATCAGAGATTTTCCTCTCTTCTCCCCGCCTCCCCGCCTCCCTGTGAATCCTCTCTCTCTCTCCTGTCAGGGCGCGCCGCCGGGCGGGATGCGGAGCTTCCTCCGGACCTCGACGAGGTCCTCGCCGAACATGTCCTCCAGCGGCGCCACGAACAGGTTGTCGACCTGGCGGCCGACCCGGGCGCCGCGCACGAGCTGGCGCACCATTTCGACGGGCTCCCCGTGGTGGAGCGCCACCACCGGCAGCGTGGCCGTGGCGAGCAGGCCGAACGGCTCCTTGAAGTTCACCGAATGGAAGAGCTGCAGGCCGATCTCCTCGGCGGGAGAGATCTCGATGCCGAGCAGCACGTGGATGATGTCGTGGACCTTCACGAACCGCCGCAGGACCCAGAACTCCCGGAGCAGCTCGTTCACCTCGGGGTACACGATGTGCCACCCGTTCATGTCGTAGCCCTTGCCGAGCATGTAGGTCACGAACCGGTGGCCGAACGTGCTCTCCGGGAGCCGGAGCATCGCCTCCACGTCGACCGGGGTCTCGGTGAGCTCGCGGAGCCGCCGGCGGCGGTCCTCGGGGACGCCGTCGAGCATCCGGTCATAGAGCCGCCGCACGAGCCAGTTGTCGGCCAGCGCGAGGAGCAGCTTCCCTGTGGGAGCCGGGCCGAGCGGCTCCTTCGCCATCTCGATCATCCCCTCCAGCCCCAGACGATACTTGATGCCCATGGTCCGCCTCCCCGCCGCGCCCGGCGATTACGTGGCCCCGTCCTCGGCGCGCTGCCGCGGCAGGGTGACGATGAACTCGGTGAACTCGCCCTCTTCCGATTCGAAGCGGAGCGCCCCGCCGTTGCCCTGCACCACGATCTCGTAGCTGATCGAGAGGCCCAGGCCCGTGCCCTCGCCGGTGGGCTTCGTGGTGAAGAAGGGCGTGAAGATCTTGTCGCGCACCTCCGCGGGGATCCCGAGGCCGTTGTCGCGGACGCGGATCTCGACGGCGTCCGGCAGGCTGGAGGTCGTCACCTTCACGATCGGCGTGAAGTGCTTGCCGACCTTCTTCCGCTTCGCCTGCGCGGCGTGGAACGCGTTGTTGATGAGGTTCAGGAGCACGCGGCCGATCTCCTGCGGCACGAGCCGCACCGGGCCGAGCGACTCGTCGTAGGAGGTCTCGAACGTCGCGTCGAACGAGGGCTCCTGGGAGCGGAACCCGTGATACGCGAGGTTCACGTACTCCTTGACGAGCGCGTTCACGTCCACGTCGCGGCGCTCGCCCACGCCGGTCCGGGAGTGCTCCAGCATCGCCCGGACGATGCTGTCGACGCGCTTGCCGTGATCGTGGATCTTCGTCGCGTTGAGCCGGAGGTCCTCGGCGATCTCCTCGAGCTGGGCCGCGCCGTCCCGGGTGAGCCGGCCGCGCTCGGCGGTGAGCGAGTCGAGCAGCTCGCCGGCCAGGCCCACCGACGACTCGGCGAAGTTGTTGACGAAGTTCAGCGGGTTCTTGATCTCGTGGGCGATGCCGGAGGTGAGCGCGCCGAGCGACGCCAGCTTCTCCTGCATGATGAGCTGCTTCTGCGTCTCCTTGAGCCGCGCGAGCGCCTGGGAGAGCTCGTCGTTGCTCCGCCGGAGCTCCTCGGTGCGGGCCTTCACGCGGCTCTCGAGCGTGTCGTAGAGCCTCGCGTTCTCCAGCGAGATGGCCGCCTGCGCCGCGAGCAGCTCGAGGACCCGGCAGCGCTCGGGCGTGAACGCGTCGATCACGAGGTTGTTCTCGAGGTAGAGCACGCCGACGGGCCGCTTTTGCCGCACGATGAGCATGCAGAGGATCGATTTCGGATGCGATCGATTGACGTAGGCGTCGGTCTGGAACTTCCCCGCGTGCGCCGCGTCGCCGAGCACGACCGTCTCCCCGGTCCGCTCGACGTACCGCACGATCGAGGCGGCGACGCCCTCGAGGGTCTCCAGCGGGGCGGCGCTCACCGTGATCACGTCGCCGCCGGTGGCGCCCTTCCTCGCGTCGACGACCGCCTCGCTCTCGCCCTTCAGCACCAGCACGCCGCGCTGCGCCCCCGCGCTCTCGAGCACCGTGCTCATCAGCTTGCGGAGCAGGTCGTCGAGCACGATCTCGCCGGAGAGCGCCTGTGACGCGCGGAGCACGGCCGTGAGGTCGAGCGCCGCGCCGCTCGTCTCGGCCTCGGCCACCTCCGCCTCGGCCTTGCGCGGCATGACCTCGTGGAAGCGGGCCTCGACCTCCTCGGCCTTCGCGGTCGCGCCCCAGCGCAGGTATGCGTAGCGCGCGTCGGAGGCGTAGGTGCCCGCGATGCGGCGCCGGCCCCGCTCGAGATAGAACCGCGCCGCGAGCTCGCCCGCGAGCGCCTGGTCCTGCGGGAGCTCCGCCTCGGCGGCCTGCTCGATGGCCAGGTCGTAGAGCTCCATCGCCGCCCGGTCGTCGCCGTCCTCCCGCGCGAGCTCGGCGCGGAGCAGCGTGTGCTTCTGCCGGAACGCCCTCGGGTTGCCCGCGGCCCACCGCTCGAGCTTGCCCAGGTTCTCCTCGACCTCGGCGCGCCGCGCCGCGCGCTGCGCGTCGCCCGGGGAGCGCGAATCGGCGGGCGCGCCGAGCAGGATCAGCGAATGGTGGAGCGCGAAATCGACCTGGAGGATGATCCCCAGCGCGAGGTGCAGCCCTTGCTTGGCGAGGCCCGCCATCTCGAGCGCGCGCGCCTGCTCGCCGCGCACGTTCGCGAGCTGCATGAGCACGAGGTGGCAGACGTTCGTGCCCATCGGGAAATGGGCGAGCTTCTCGAGCAGGTGATCGGGCCTGAGCCAGTCCTCCGCGCCCTCGGGGATCGACCCGCGCATCAGCATCTGCGCCGCGTGGATGTGGCACGCGACGATGTTCGCCTGATCGAGCTGCTTCATGCGCCGCTGGGCCTCGAACGTCTTCAGCGCGCGCTCGTGCAGGCCGGGCAGGTCCTCGCCGCTCTGGAGCCCGAGGATGATCCGCTGCATCGCGGAGACGGCGGCCATGAACACGGAGCCGGTCTCCAGGCAGCCGATGTAGGCCTGCTCGAGGTGCGGGAACGCCTCGCGGAGCGGCGCGCCCCAGGGGCAGACGAACGCGCCGAAGTACTGCTTGACGAGCGCCCGCGCGTGGAGGTCGTCGAGGCGCTCGCTCAGCGCGAGGCTGACCTTGCCGAGCTCGTACGCGGTCGGCCAGTCGCCGAGCGCGGCGCCGACGCGCATCGCGTACGTCACGTACCCGAGCGCGGAGCCCGGGCCGTTCCCCTCCTCCAGCGAGAGGTTCACGAGCTTCATTGAAATGAGCTGGAACAGGGCCGGGTTCGTGTAGACGCCGGTGAGCACGAGGGACATGAACGTCGTGCGGGCGCGCTGCTCCGGGTCCGCCGCGTCCGGGGTGCGCACGAGGTCGGCGGTGCTGCGCCCCGCGAGCCGCGCCTCGAGCGCGCTCGCCTCCCCGGCGCACGCGGCCATGAGGTCGCCGTCGAGGTCGACGTCCACGCCGTACAGCCTGAGGCCGTCGAGGCCGGCGCGGATCGCGCGGTCGAACTCCCCGCGGCTCATGTACAGCGTCATCTTGAGGACCTCGAGCTCGCGGCGCTCGGCCGTGGAGGCCGCCTCGCGCAGCAGCCTGTCGAACGCCGCCTCGGCCTCCTCGAAATGGCCGACCAGGTAATCGCACTCGGCCCGCTCGCGATAGAGCGCGAAGGTGAGCTCGTGGTCCGTCTGCCAGCTGTCCGCGGGCAGGAGCCCGACGCCGACCTCGAGGTACCGGAGCGCCGACGCGTGCGCGGTGGCGGCCTTGGCCTTCCGGCCGGCGAGCAGGTCGAGCTCCGCCACCCGGCGCCGCTCCTCGGGGGAGTCGATGAGATCGGCGGCGAGGTTGAGCTGGTTCAGGACGTCGAAGATCTTCGCGTCCAGCGCGTGGGCCGGGGTGCCGCTCAGCATCAGCCTCCCGACGCGCAGGTGCACCTCGCGGCGCGACTCCCGCGAGATGAGCGCGTACGCGGCCTCCTGGACGCGATCGTGGAGGAATTGATAGCTGACCGCGCCCTCCTCGGGCCACACGTCGAGCGTCACGACCGTGGAGACGTACTTGTACGCGTCGCCCACCGGCAGGACGAGCCCCTCGGCGACGGCCTCCCAGAGATCCGCCGCGGTGTCGCGGATGCTCCGCTGGCTGGCCACCGAGAGCGTGACGAGATCGAACGTGCTGCCGATGCACGCGGCGAGCTTGAGCGCCTGCTGCGAGGCCTCCGGCAGCCTCTTGATCTTCTCGGCCATGAGATCGGCGACGTTGTCGGTGATCCCCTCGTCCCGGATCCGCTCCAGGCTCCATTGCCACCGGCCGAGGTCGGGCGCGAAATCCAGGAGCTTCCGGTCGTGGAGCGACGTCAGGAACTGGCTCACGAAGAACGGGTTCCCCTGCGTCTTCCTGGAGACGAGCTCCGCGAGCGGCTTCACGCCGGGCTCGTCCTGCCCCTGGTCGACGGTATCGGCGACGAGCTCCATGACGTCCCCCGGCGCGAGCGGCCGGAGGGCGATCTCGCTGACGCGCGCGCGGCCCTTCCGGAGCTCGGCGAGCGCGAGCAGGAGCGGGTGGGCGCCGTGGACCTCGTTGTCGCGGTACGCGCCGATGAGCAGCAGGTGCTCGGGCCCGCCCTCGCCGAGCAGGAGCTGGATGAGCGCGAGCGAGGCGGAGTCCGCCCATTGCAGGTCGTCGAGGAAGATCGCGAGCGGCTGCTCCTCGCGCGCGAGCGCGCGCACGAAGCCGAGGAAGACGAGGTTGAACCGGTTCTGCGCCTCCATCGGGCCGAGCGGCGGGACGGGCGGCTGCGGGCCGATGATGTGGCGGACCTCGGGGATGACGTCGATGACGACCTGGCCGGCGGTGCCGAGCGCGTCGGCCAGCCTGCCGCGGAGCCTCGCCACCTCGTCCTCGCTCTCGGAGAGCAGCTCGCGGATGAGCTCGCGGAACGCCTGGATGAAGGCCTGGTACGGGGCGTTCTGGAGCTGATCGAACTTGCCGGAGCTGTAGGCGCCGCGGAGCTTGACGATGGGCTTGTGGATCTCGCTGACGAGCGCCGACTTGCCGACGCCCGAGTAGCCCGAGACGAGCACGAGCTCGCTCGCGCCGCCGCTCACGCGCTCGAACGCGGAGACGAGCAGGAGCTTCTCGTGCTCGCGGCCGTAGAGCTTCTGGGGTATGCGGAACGTGGCGGAGACGTCGTGCAGGCCGGGGACGATCTCCGAGATGGTGCCCTGCTGCTCGAGCTGGCGGATGCAGGTCTTGAGGTCGGCGATGAGGCCGTAAGCGCTCTGGTAGCGGTCCTCGGCGTTCTTGGCGAGCAGCTTGAGGACGACCTCCGAGACCGAGCGGGGGACGCTGATGCGGACCTCGTGCGGCGGCGCGGGCGCGACCGCGATGTGGCTGTGCACGAGGGCGAGCGGATCGGGGGCCTGGAACGGGACCTGGCCCGTCAGCATCTCGTACAGGGTGACGCCGAGCGAATAGAAGTCGGTGCGATAATCGACGGAGCGGTTCATGCGCCCGGTCTGCTCGGGGGAGATGTACGCGAGGTTGCCCTCGAGGCGGCTGGCGCTGGTGACGACCGGGTTGTCGCGGGTGAGGCGGGAGGCGATATCGAAGTTGGTGATCCTCACCTGGCCGGTGTCGGCGTCGACGAGGATGTTGCCGGGCTCGATGTTCCGGTGAATGACGTGCTGCTGGTGGAGGTCGCCGAGCGTCCTCGCGACCTCGACGGCGATGCGGAGGGCCTCCAGGACCTCGACGCGGCGCTCCGACATGATGCGCCGGAGGGTGTGGCCGCCCGGGTCCTCCATGACGACGAGCAGGCCGCTCGGGATGCGCTCGACGCGCTCGACGCGCGTGATCCCCGGGACGTCGAGGCTGCCGGCGACGGCGGCGCCATAGCGGAGGCGCGCGATGTCGTCGGAGGTCGGATACTCGCGCGAGGGGCCGCGGAGGAGGACGGTGCGGTCGCCCTGGCGCGCGCGGAAGAGGATGGCGTGCCTGTCCTCGACGAGGATCTCCGTGACGGCATGCCCGTGAACCGTGGCCATTGGGTGGTCCTCCAGACCGGGGCCGGGGGGGATGGAGCCGGCCTTGATGCGGGGAGAGCGCGGCGGGGCGATCCTACAGAGCCGGGGGGGGTGGGGGCCACGAAAAACGAGCCGGGGGCGGCGCGCTTGACGCGACCCCGTGGGATAGGTAGGGAGAGATCACCTCGCGCGGAGCAGCGCGTTGCCGCCGGCGCCCGGCCCCGGTCGTCGAGCTTGCCCTCGGTGAGCGATGAACATCCTTTCGATCGACGGCGGCATCGCCGCAGCGCTGCACCTCCGGCTGCTCCGGCGAATCGAGGAGATGCGCCCGGGGTTCCTGGCGAGGGTGGACCTGCTCGCGGGGACGTCGGACGGGGCGCTGATGGCGCTGTTCCTCGCGGAGAGGCTCGGGCGGGACGACGCGGCGAACCTGCGGGCCGTGGGGGATTGCATCGATTTCTTTCACGAGGTGCTCGGGGTCTTCCGGCTGACGGCGCGCACGGCGGTGCGGTTCGCGACGGGGCGGGGGCCGTCCTCGCTGGCGGCCGAGCTCGAGCGGGTGTTCGAGCGGCACCTCGGGCGCGAGACGCTGGGGGGCCTCGCGGCGCGGGGGAGGCGCGTCCTCGCCGTCGCCGTCGACAAGGCCACGTGGCGGCGCCGCACGTTCAGGAGCTTCGATTTCGAGGATCCGGCGGATCGGGAGCGGACGCTCGTGGATCTGGCGCTCGCCTGCAGCGCGTTCCCCGTGGTGCTGCCGGCGCACCGGAGCCCGGTGGATGGGCGGGCTTACCTCGACGGGGCGCTGATCACGAACAATCCCTCGCTCGTGGCCGTGCGGGAGGCGCTCGCGAGCATGCGGGCTCGAGGGGGAGGCGAGGGGGATCGGCTGGGAGAGATCGTGATGCTGTCGCTCGGAGGGACGGAGCGGTCGGAGCACCGGGGGGAGGCGCCGCGGGGGGTGCTCGGGTGGCTGCCGGGGGCGCTCGATCGGCTCGGCTTCTCGGGGTGGACGCAGCTCCTCTCGAGGACGGTCTACCTGCCCGATTTCATGATCCAGGGGTCGGTCGACATCATCGATCTCCAGTGCGCGGACCTGCTCGGGGATCGATACCGGCGCGTCGCCCCGGCGATCCCCGAATTCGATTATCTCGCGAGCATCGCGCTGCCGCCGGAGCGGCTGCGGCAGCGGCTCGACGACGAGGACAGGATCCGGAGCCGGCCGACGGGGGCCGATCTCGACTGGGTGAACGAGCGCTGGCTCGGCGCGGACCGCGCGCCGGCCGACGGAGGAGGTGCTGGATGGACGCGCTGACGCGGGCACAGGTCGTGCGGATCGTGGAGGCCGCGAGCTCGGCGCCGAGCGCGGACAACATCCAGCCCTGGCGGTACCGGTGGGACGGGGCGGCGCTCGAGATCCGGCTCGATCCGGTGCGCGCGCGGCACGTCATCGATCACCGCTCGCACGCCTCGTTCTTCACGCTCGGGGCCACGCTCGAGGCGCTCTCGATCGGCGCGAGCGTCGAGCGGCGCTCGGCGCGCGCCGCGCTCTCGCTGGAGCGGGCGCCCGGGGAGGCCTGGGCCACGGTCCATTTCGACGGCCCGGCGGAGCCGCACGAGCTCGCGCCGGCGCTGCGCCGGAGGTGCACGGACCGGCGCTCCTTCCGCGGCGGCTCGCTCGCCGATCCGGTGTTCGAGGCGATCCGCGGCGAGGCGGCGCGCTTCCCGGGCTGCGCGGTCCGCTATTGCGACAGATACCCGCGGGAGCTCGTCGACTACCTGGTGGGTGCCGACGCGTACGTGTGGCGCAACGAGGCGGTCTACCGGGACGTCATCCGGTGGATCCGGTTCACGCGGCGAGAGGTCGAGGAGACGCGCGACGGGATCCCCTGGGGGGCGTTCGGGGTCGATCTGCCGGAGATCGGCGCGCTGCGGGTGGGCCGGACGCGGCTCGTGCAGCGGCTGGTCCCGTGGCTCGGGCTGCACGTGCCGATGGGGATATGGGTCAGGCGGCACGTCGCGTCGTCGGCGGCGGTCGCCTGCTTCACGGTCCGCCGGCCCTCGCCCGAGGCGCTCGTCGACGCGGGGCGGCTCGTGCTCTCGGCCTGGGTCCGGCTCAACGCGTGCGGCTACGGGGTGCAGTCGCTCGGGGTGCAGTCGCTCCAGATCTACAACGCGGCCACGTGCGGGATGCCGGCGGGGACGCCGGCCCACTTCGAGGCGCTGTTCCGCGGGGGGCTCGACGTGGTCGCGCGGGCCTTCGGGCTCGAGGCCGGGGAGCTGCCGGCGTGGATGCTCCGCACGGGGAGATCGACGAGGCCGCCGCGCAACGCGACGACGCTGAGGCTCCCGGTCGAGCGCGTGCTCACGTTCTCCGACGGCGCCGGCTGAGCCGCTCCGTCATTGCCCGCGCGCGCGCTGCGCGGCCGCGAGGCAGGCGCCGAGCTTCTCGGCGAGCACCGCGACGTGGGGCTGGCGGAGCAGGGTGAGGTGCTCCCCGGGCAGATCGTGCACCTCGACGCCGCCCGCGGCGAGCGCGCCCCAGCCCATCGTCGGATCCAGGGCGTTCCGGCCGCCGAGGCGCGTGGCCCTGAAATACGTGACGCTGTGCGGGTACGGCCTCGGCTTGTATTCGAGCGTCTCCCGCAGGTGGATCATGAAGAGCTGGAACATGGGGATCATCGCCGGCTGGCGGAGCGCCAGGATCCGCGCCTCCCGCGGCACGTAGTTGGCCATCGTGGACCGCGCGAGGAACGCCTGGAGGAGCTCGCCGTCCGGGCGCCACCGCGCGAGCTCCGAGACGCGCTGCAGCGCCGCGGCGAGGCCCGCCGCGCCGCCGCCCTCGCCGTCCTGCGCGCCGCGGGAGCCGCTCCGGCCGGAGGATCCGGTGAGGTAGAAGTAATCGTGGAGGTAGGGCCAGATCGATTTCGCGATCCCGGAGGTGAGGAGCTGGGCCATGATGAGCGGGGTCGGCCGGTGCCCGCGGACGGGCGCGGGCTCGTCGACCAGCGCGAGCAGCCCGACCTCGTCGCCCTCGCGGGCGAGCTCCACGGCCATCTCGTAGGCGACCAGGCAGCCGAAGGAGAAGCCGCCGAGGTAATAAGGGCCGCGCGGGGCGGCCGACCGGAGCGCGCCGACGTAGCGGCGCGCCATGGCCGAGATGGTCATGTCGGGCGGCGACTCGCCGTCGAGGCCGGCGGCCTGGAGGCCATAGAACGGCTGGTCCGGCCCGAGCCGCCGCGCCAGCTCGACGTAGGGGAACACCACGCCGGCTGCGGGGTGGACGAAGAAGAAGGGCGGGCGCGCGCCCGAGGGCTGGAGGGGGACGAGCGAGGGCGATCGCTCCGAGGGAGCGCGCGGCGGCGCGGGCGCGGGCTGGGTGGAGCGCGCCGGCGAGGGATCGAGCGCGCGGGCCATCCGCTCCACCGTGGCGCCGCGGAACGCGGCGGCCTGGGGGACCTCGCGGCCGAGCTTCCGGCGGACGCGATCCGAGATGCGGAGCGTGATCAGCGAGTCGGCGCCGAGCTCGAAGAAATCGTCGTGCACGCCGATGCCGCGCACGCCGAGCAGCTCCTCGCAGATCTCCGCGATCTGCCGCTCGGTCTCGTCGCGGGGCGCGACGAACGGCGTCCGCAGGGCCGGCCGCGGGTGCGCGGGGCCGCTCCCGGCGGCGGGTGAGCGCTGCGGGGCGGCCGGGCCGGGGGCCGGGGCCGCGGCGACCCTGGCCTCGCGGCGCGGCCAGCCGAGCATCAATGCGTGGTCGGCGCGCGCGCGGGCGGCCTCGCCCCGCGGGTAGGCCTCCACGCGCTCCATGCCCTCGCCGCGGAAGAGGTCCTCCCAGGCGCCGACGCCGAGCAGCGGGGAGCCGCGGCGGAGGTCGTCGTCGAAGTACCACCAGCCCTCGGCGAGGCCCCAGGTGAGCAGGTCCCAGCGCCGCGAGCGCACCATCTCGACGAGCGCGACGGCGCCGCCGGGCGCGAGCAGGGAGATCAGGTGGAGGAGGGTGCGGCGGACGTCCGGCGTGGCGTGCACCACGTTGAACGCGACCACGAGGTCGAACGAGCCCGGCTCGTGGCCCTGCGCGCGCGGATCGCGGGAGGCGTCGAGCAGGCCGAACGTCATGAGGTCGTCGAGGCCGCGCCGCGCGGCCTCGGCGCGCGCGTCGTCGACGAAGACCTTGCCGATGTCGGTGAAATGGTACTCGACGTCCTGCCCCCGGAGCGCCGACACGAGGGGCCACGTGAGCAGCCCCTGGCCGCCGCCGATCTCGAGGATGCGCGCGCGCCGGCCGCGGCCCGGGGCGCCGAGCAGGCGCGGCAGGGCCTCGCGGAGCAATTCGATGTAGACCTGCTCGGTGCGGTGCGGGGTGGTGTCCCGCTCGCACCGGGTGACGAATTCGGAGCTGCCGCCGGGATAGAGCACCGAGATCGGCTCGACGCGGCCGCCGAGCGCGTCCGGGTAGCTCTTGACGCAATGGTCCAGGAACCGGAGGAGCCCCGAGAAGCCGGGCCAGCGGGCCTCGATGTCGGCCCGGAGCGCGGAGGGCGGCGGGACGGCGCGGCCGCTCCGGCAGAACCGGACGAGGTCGCCCTCGACGCGGGCGATGCCGTCCTCGACGAGGAGGTCGATCATGGCGTCATAGAGGCGCTCGAGCCTGGGGTGCGCGCCGATCTGCCGGCGGAGCGAGGCCCGGGGGAGCGCGTTGCCCTCGCGGGTGTCGACGCCGACGCCCTCGAGGAAATGGCAGACGTGGCTCGCGCAGAGCGCGTCGAGCGCGTCCTCCAGGCCCGGGTATTCGTCGAGCGGCCGGATGGCGAGGCGGCGGCGGACGGCGGCCTCGATCTCCTCCAGCGAGCCGGCCTCGAGGGGCGCTGCGGGGGACGGGGCCGGCGCCGGCGGGCGGATCGCCCCGCCGGGCCGGTCGATCCAGCAGCGCCGCCGCTCGAACGGGTAGGTCGGGAGCGGGATCTTGCGCGGGCGGCCGGGGGCGTGGACGGCGGCCCAGTCGATATCGACGCCGGCGAGCCAGAGGCGGCCGGTGGCGCAGGCGAGGGCCGCGGGCTCGGGCTCCGGAGCGCCCGGGGCGCCGAGGGTGGATATGGCGGGGAGGTCGGCGTCGAGGGCGGCCGCGAGCGCGGAGAGCCAGCGGCCGGGGCCGACCTCGAGCAGCACGCGGGGCGCGCTCCGCGCAATGCCCTCGCCGCGGGCGACGGCGCAGAGCCCGTCGTGGAACCGCACGGCGCCGCGGAGGTGCCGCGTCCAGTAGGCGGGATCGGTCGCCTCCTCCGCGGTGATCCAGCCGCCGGTGACGTTGGAGACGTACGGGATCCGCGGGGCGTGGAGCGCGACCTTGCGGACCTCGTCGAGGAACGGCGCGAGCGCGGCGTCCATCAGCGGGGAATGGAACGCGCGCGCGGCGCGCAGCCGCCGGGAGGGCAGGCCGCGCGCCGCGAGCCGCCGCTCGAGCTCGTCGATCGCGGCGGGCGTGCCGGACGCGACCGTGGACGCGGCGCCGTTCTGCACGGCGATCGTGGCCCCGGCCGGCAGGAGCGCCGCGAGCTCGGATTCGGCGAGCGGCGCGGCGAGCATGGCCCCGGGGGGCGTGGCCTCCATCAGGCGGCCGCGCGCGGCGACGAGCGCGAGCGCGTCCTCCAGCGAGAGCACGCCGGCCAGGCACGCGGCGACGTATTCGCCGAGGCTGTGGCCGATCATCGCGGCGGGGCGGACGCCCCGCTCCATCCAGAGCTGCGCCAGGGCGTATTCGACCGCGAAGAGGGCCGGCTGGGCGAGCGCGGTGGCGTCGAGCGCCGCGGGGTCTCCGCCCGGCTCGAGCGCGCGCCGGAGGTCGAGCCCGAGGCGCGGCGCGAGCAGATCCGCGCAATGGTCGAGGTGGCGGCGGAACGAGGGCTCCGCGCGGTGGAGCTCCATGGCCATCCCGGGGCGCTGCGCGCCCTGACCGGGGAACATGAGCACGACCGCGGGGGCCGCGCCGGGCGGCGCCGAGGTCTCGGCGCGCGCGGAGCCCGGCGCGAGCGCGTCGGCCGCGTCGCGCGCGTCGCGGCAGGCCACGATCCGGCGGTGCTCGAACGCGCGGCGGCCCGCCTGGAGCGTCCAGGCGACGCGCTCGAGATCGTCGTCCGGGCGGCCGAGGAGGTGCTCGCGGACGCGCGCCGTGGCGGCGTCGAGCGCCTCCGGCGTGCGCGCCGAGATCGTGAGGACCTGCCAGGGCCGCGCCGGAGGGCGGGGCGGCGGGGGCGGCGCCTCCTCGATCACGGCGTGCGCGTTGGTGCCGCCGAACCCGAACGAGCTGACGCCCGCGCGGCGGGGCGCGCCGCCCGTCTCCCAGCGCCGGAGGGCCGCGCTGACGAAGAACGGGCCGGCATCGAAATCGATCTCCGGATTGGGGGCATTGTAATGGAGGCTGGGCGGGATCTCCGCGCGCTCCACGGCGAGGACGGCCTTGATCAGGCCCGCGATGCCGGCGGCCGTGTTGAGGTGCCCGATGTTGGTCTTGACCGAGCCGACGGCGCAGGAGCCCCGGGCGGCGCCGCGGAACGCGCGCGCGAGGGCCGCGATCTCGATGGGATCACCCATGGGCGTCCCGGTCCCGTGGGCCTCCACGTAGGTGATGGACGCCGGGTCGACCCCGGCCGCGGCGTGGGCCTTCGCGATGACCGCGGCCTGGCCGTCGACCCCGGGCGCGGTGTAGCCGACCTTCGCGGCGCCGTCGTTGTTGATGGCCGTGCCGCGGAGGATCGCGTGGATGTGATCGGCGTCCTCGAGCGCGTCGGAGAGGCGCTTCAGGACCACGACCCCGGCCCCGTCGCCGCCCACGGTGCCGCGCGCCGAGGCGTCGAACGCGCGGCAGTGGCCGTCCGGCGAGAGGATGCTGCCCTCCTCGTGGAGGTATCCGGTGCCCAGCGGGAACGTGATGGACACGCCGCCGGCCAGGGCGATGTCGCAGTCGCGGTCGAGCAGCGCGCGGCAGGCGAGGTGCACGGCGACGAGCGACGTCGAGCAGGCGGTCTGCACGGTGAGCGCCGGGCCCCGGAGGTCGAGCTTGTAGGCGACGCGCGTGGCGAGGTGGTCGCGGTCATTGCCGATCAGCGCGGGGAGCCCGCCGATCGAATCCATCAGCGCGCGGCTCGGGGCGAGGTGCTCGAGCAGGTAGCCGTCCGGCCCGGCGCCGGCATAGACGCCGATCGCGCCGCGGGCCCGCGCGGGATCGCAGCCGGCGCGCTCCAGGGCCTCCAGGGCGCATTCGAGGAAGAGGCGGTGCTGCGGGTCGGTGATCTCCGCCTCGCGCGGGCTCATCCCGAAGAGCTCGGGATCGAAGAGCTCCACGCCGTCCAGCGCGGCGCGGGCGGGGACGTACCGCGGATCGCGGATCAGCGCGGGATCGACGCCGGCCGCGGCGAGCTCGTCCGCGGTGAGGCGCCGGATCGACTCGACGCCGGCGCGCAGGTGGGCCCAGAAGGTGTCGACGTCGGCGGCGCCCGGGAACCGGCCGGCCATTCCGATGACGGCGACGCGCTCCTCGGCGGCGGGGGATCGCGGGGCGCGCTCGTCCGCGGGATCCGGGGCCGGGCGCGGCCGGTCGCCCTGGCCGAGATACGCGGCGAGCGCGGCGACCGTCGGGTATCGAAAGAGCTCGACGAGGGGCACGTCCCTGCCGAACGCCCGCTGGAGGCGGACGCGGACCTGCGCGACGAGCAGCGAGTGGCCGCCGAGGTCGAAGAAGTTGTCGAGCGCGCCCATGCGGTCCCGCCCGAGGGCGTCGCGCCAGATCTCGGCGACGATCCGCTCGGCCTCGTCGCGGGGCGCGACGTGCCCGGGCGCGCGGGCGCGGCGGCCGGGCGCCGCGCGTGGGCCGGCCGCGCGGCGCGGCT
>CAYQYG010000009.1:0-44862 GCA_964421485.1 uncultured Polyangiaceae bacterium
GATCGGGTCGAATGTGCCGTCTCCGTGGCTGAGCAGCGCGGTCGCGCCCTGGCGCGCCCCAGGGGAGCGAGCGATCGTGGGCTCGCACGAAGTCCGCGGGCTGGACCAGGAGCGCCAGCCGGGCCCAGCAGAAGCGGCTCGACGCGGGCAGGGGCCCCTGATTCCAGGCGGGCAATCTGGAGGGAGACCGCAGAGGCCAGGCGCGAAGCAGGAGCGAGCACTGGAGCGCGTGGACCTCCGGATGGGAGGCCATCTCCAGGGGGGAGAGCGGCGGCGACGGCGCGTTGCTCGTCGAGCGAGCGGGCGGTGTTCAAGGCCCGTTCTCGATCGAGCCAGGCCGCCATCTCCTGGCGGAGCGAGGGGGTGGAGGATAGACGGACGGAGGACCCGGATCTGGAGACGACATGATCGAACCTCGGACAAAAAGCGCCCTCTCGCACCGGGGAGCGGATCGCGAGGGAGAGGGCAGGCTCGCTCAGCCGAGGACAATCATGGTCGGCGAGGATCAGCCCGGCGAAGCCCGGATGTCAAGCCCGTTCGCCCTCGCCGGCAATGGCAGCCGTTGCTGCGGGGGCCCAGCGAGGAGATCTTCAGGGTCCAGGTGCTCGACGCGTACGGCCGGGCGTGCGCCATCACCGGAGCGCTCTCGCTGCCCGTGCTCAAGGCCGCGCACATGGGCGCTGGGCGTGGCGCCGAGCACCGGCGCCGCGAAGGCGGCCGAGGCACGCCGGCACCTCCCGAGGCCGCAATGCCGGCGGCGCCGGCGCGGCGGCGCGCCCCGGGCGCCCGGAAGCGGGCCGCGACCGGCGGGAGCAGGCCCCGCGCAGCGGCCTGAGGGCTCCCGGGAGGCGCTGGAGGTCGGCGTCGCCGGATGGTGAGCGCGTCCCGATCCCTCACGGACAGGGGGCGTCGCTCACGTACACATCATCGATGTTCCACGATCCGCGCAGGGAGTTGCCGATGGCCGGCTTCGCCGCGCCGAACCGCACCCGCATCTGCGCGTTCTTGAAGGCGGAGAGGTCGTAATTCAGGGTGATCCAGGCCGAGTCGATGATCGCCGGGCTCGGACCGGAGCTCCACACCATGATCCAGTCCACACCGTCGTACACCTCGACGCGGTTGTCCATGTATGGTGTAGAATCGCTCACCAGCCATCGCTTGAAGGTCAAGAACACGGCCGGCGCCGCCGAGGTGTCGATGGGAGGGCTGGTCAAGTACTGCCAGGCGGAGACGGTCGGCCCGCAGCCCCCGATGACCACCCCGGCGACCCCGTCGTCCGCGGTCGGCGTCGCGTCGCTCGCCGGGTCGCCGCAGCCCGCAGCCGCCGGTCCGATCTGCCAGTCCGGGTCGAGCGTCCAGCCCAGCCCGTTGTTCGCGAAGGTCTCCCCGAGGTAGATCGTCAATCCGCTCTGACACAGGAGCGCGCCGCTCATGCATTGCAGCGTCCCGCCGCAGCAGCCGCCGCCCCCGCCCGGGTTCCCCTCGTCGACCAAACCATTGCAGTCGTTGTCAATACCGTCGCACGCCTCCGGGGACGGAACGCACGCCTGGCCTCCGCCGCCGCCGGCGCCGCCGGCGCCGCCCGCGCTCCCCCCTCCGCCATCCGCGCCGCCCGCGCCCCCACCCCCGCCATTCGCGCCGCCCGCGCCCCCGCCGGATCCGTTCCCTCCGCTTCCCCCGCCGCCATTCCCCGCGCCTCCGCCCCCGCCGCCATCGCAGCCGACCGCCGCCATGCTCACGCACACGAGCCCCAGGGCCGCGAGTCGCCCGCTCCGTCCCCACCGTGAAGCCGCCGCAAGGAAGCCTGCCATGGGCCCTCGTATCACATCCGTGTGCCGGCGGAAATGACGCTGCCACGGCTCAGCCGAGCGGGGAGGCCAGGCCGATCCATGCGGCGGCGTCATGGAATGTGTCGCAGGCGAGCGCAGGGCCTTCCATTGCCACTCGTCGAGCGCGGGCTCGCGCGGCTTGCCGGCCACACCGACGCCGTGCACACGTTCGAGGCGCTGGCCGGCAAGACCCACGAGGTATCGCCTGCTCGCCTGGGGTGCTGCCACCGCCTCCGACGCGCAGGACCGCGTGACGAAGCTCCAGAAGGGGGGCAGCGGAGACGCCGCGAGCGGCGGGAATGGCAACGACGGCCAGCCGGTGCCAGTCGATAACCCCGACGGCCGGGGGCTCGGAGGTGCGGGCGAATCGTCTGGAGTCCCTTGCTGGAGCGGTGCAGATGGAATGCCCGGGGCCGAGCCGACGAACCAGGTCGGTGTCGAGAGGCGCTGTCGGACCTGTATGAGATTCACCGGACATCGTTCCGTCAGGCCCTCGGCACATGGCTATATGCGCCGTCCGACCAGTGCTTCCAGCCGTGCCTCGTGCTCGAATCGAGCACCGTCCGAGCGAGAGACCTCACGGACCCATCCGGGTCACCCTCTGCCATCTCGCGCAGCCGCGGCTCGAGGGAACGATAGCCAAGGTAGGTGAGGCAGGTGCACGCCACGTGGCGAATGGCCGGATCGTCGTCCCGGAGGAGCGCCCCGAAAAAGGCCGGGATCGCTCCCCCGTCCGCTTTCGGTGCGGTGGCGCCCAGCTCGCGGACCAGCAAGGATCGGGCGACGGGATCCGCCTCGCTCGTCGCCCGCGCGAGCAGCGCCTCCGGCTCGACGAGGCCGGGGAGCTTGGCGACCTCGGCCGCGATGCTGGATCCGTCGGGCCCGAACACCCAGACGTAGCCCACGTTGAGGAAGTTGTCGGACGAGCAGCCCACGCACGCCGAGGTCCCCACGAACGTGTCCGACTCGACGTCTTGGCCGGTGGTTCGAGCGGTCCATTGCAGCCGCAGCCGCCACGCGAGCCGCGCCACGTCGTCGAGCCGCGCTGGACGCTCGATGGCGAAGCGAACACCGCCTTGTGCCACGCCCGAGAGGAGGCGGGTCGGTTCGAAGAACGCGCGGGCGGCGCTCACGAGCTGCTCCCGGAGATCGCCTTCCAACGAGCGCCTGACGGCGGCCTCGTCGATCGCGACGGACCTGCCTTCGCGGCCGAGCATGAGCTCGACCCAGCGGGTGGCGAGATCTCGCGCTTCCTCCCAGGGCAGGTCGGCGCAGGGCAGGTCGGCGCGCAGCTCGGGGAGCTTGCCTCCGAGAAACAGGTCACGAAAGCCGAGCCTCATGTCCTGCACTTCAGCGCAGACGAGATCGAGCGCCATCAGGCCGTAGAGATGAGCCGCCTCGCCGTCCCCGAGATAGCGAAGCTTCAGGCTGGCAGCGAGCTCCCGCAGGACGTACTCGTCTGCGGGCTCGCACGGTACGGGTAGCGGGCGCCCTTGCGCGCGGCACCGAAGCAGGTGGGCAATGAGCGCGTCGCTCCAACCCAGAGCGTCATCGAGGGAGAGCAGGCGCCGCAGAGATTCACCCATCATCATCGGCTCCCCGGTAGGCGTTCCGCAAACCTGCGTCAACGGTCGTGCCGCATCGCGGAGAGGAGCGCCCAGCACCCTCACCCCTCCGGCGCCTCGATCCGCTCGAGCAGCGCTGCGGCGAGCTCGACGGAGAGCCTCGGCGGCGCCTTGGCTCGGAGCTCCGCCGGTACGGTCGCCAGGAGCTCGGCGCGATCCTTGTCCAGGGAATGCGCTCGCCCCACGCCAACGAGCTCCGTGCGTTCGTCGAGGGGCACGCGCTCGAAGACGTGCACGCGTTGGCCACGGAGCTAGTCCGGCGCGCCAGACACCTCGAAGCCCTGATCCATGAGCGCCCCGAGGACGCATTGCGCGCGTTCTCGGAGGACGCGGCTGCCATGGCCCAGCACATGCGGCTCGCCGTGGAGCTCGGTCAGCGCATCGGCGCCCGTCTCCCGGAATACATGGCGTGTACCCTGGAAATGCAAGCTCGCCTGAGCGCTTCGCTCGCGCTACCGCCCCACGAGCGCGCAGCGGCACTGGAGAGGCTTGCCGCTTCGGATGTCCCGCTCTCCCGGTTCGATCCGGACGAGATCGAGGCGGAGGCCCTGGTGCTCCGCTCGCTCGCGCCGTGGGAGCACCCCACGGATGCCGAGCGCGAGGCGCTCCTCCGCAAGGCCGTCGCGCTTTGCCCTCATCGGTATTCGCCCGGCTGCGCCTCGCGCATTTCCTCTCGTCATACGGCCGATGCGACGAAGCCATCGCCCATGTGTATGCGCTCCGAGGCGAGCACCCGGGGGATCATCAGGTGCGGATCAAGCTGGCAATGCTGCTCACCGAGTCGGATCCCGTGGAGGCGCTCGCCGAGCTGGCCGCTGCCCACCGGCTCGGCCCACCGACCAGCCTCTCGCTCGCCCTCGAGGGCGAGGCCCTCCGCCTCCTCGGTCGGCTCGACGAGGCGGAGACGGTTTTGCGGAAAGCACTGGAGCTCCACCCGCGCGATGCCTTCGTGCTGGACCGGCTCGCGCGGTGCCAGCGTGCCGCCGGCGATGAGCGCACCGCCCGCCGGCTCGAGAAGGACGCCGCCTTCTATGGCGACCCCACCGCGTGCGCCGATCCATCGGCTCGCTCGGTGATTATTCCGTGATGCCATTCCGGCGATAAGCGGCGACGAAGCTCACTTCCCGCGCCTCACTCCGTGGCTGGCTCCGCGTGGGCGCGCGCCTCGAGCGCCCGGAACGCGCGGGCGATCTCGACGAGCGTGCCCGCGGTGACGCCGGCTCCGGGCGGCAGCGAGCGCAGCGCGGCCGCGACCGCCTCCCGCGGGAGCTCCGGCGCGAGCGCCTTGGCGGCCGCGCGGACGAGGGCGGCGTCGCGCGCCTGCGCGTCCCCTACCCCGCCGCGCTCGTCGAGGCGCCGGATCTCGTTCCGGCGGCGCAGCACCCCGCCGCTCATCGGAGCTGCTCCAGGAGCGCCTCCCGCTCCCCCGCGAGCTGGCCGTTCGGGAAGCCCCGCGCGTGCTGCTCGAGCAGCCGCCGGGCCTGCACCTTCCCCGCGATGCCACCGGTGCGCAGCGCCACGCGCGACCGCTCGATGAGGCGTCGCTCCTCTTCCAGGCGCGGCGCGCTCCGCTCGGGCGAAGGCGTCGGGGCTGCGGTGCTGGCGCCGGCGGCAGGCTCCGCCTCGCGCACAGCCGCAACCTCGCCCGCGGCCTCGACGTCCACCGGTTCGCTCGCGAGCACCGGAACCGGCGCCGACCTCACGACCCCCGCGAGCATCGGCGCGGCGAGCGCCGGACGGAGGGGCGACCACGTGATCGGCAGGACCAGCAGCCCGATGGCGGCCGCTGCGGCAGGAACGTGCAGGGGCATCCGGATGCAGAGGCGGCGCAGGCGCGCCCATTGCATCTGGATGGGCGGCAGGAGCAGCGGGACGGGGTCCCATCCACGCCCGCGCTGCCTTGCCTGCCATTGCGCCTTCGCCCTGGCGATGTCACCCCAGGCCAGGCGCAGCCGCTTCTTCGCCGTCTCGAGCGGGATGCCCAGCGCGGTGGCGACCTCGGGCACCGTCTTCCCCACGAGCTCGCATTCGATGTAGACGATACGGCGCGCCGCCGGGATCGCGCTGAGCAGCCCCTCGAGGACCATGCTCTTGTCGCGCGCGATGGCGATCTCCTCGGGGTTGGCCTGCGGGTCCTCGAGCTCGCGGTCCTCGCGCGACGTGAGGACCTCTCCTCGGGCGCTCGTGCGACGGCCGTGCTCGCGCGCCTGGTTGCGGGCGACGCTGTCGAGCCAGGCGGACACGTTGCCGTCGGGATCGATCGAGTCGCGGTTCTCCCAGACGCGCACGAGCGCATCCTGGGCGACGTCGTCGAGCTCTCCACTGGCGATGCCGATCCCCGCTGCCAGCCGCTTGAACCGGCGCGAGCAGCGCCGCACGAGGGCAGGCTCGAAGATCGATGCACCAGGCGGCCGCTTCTGTTCCATGCGCCATATACGGATCGAGCGGCCCCGTTCGGGCCCAGGATTCACGTCACGATCCAAGAATTGTGGGACTCGGTCCTACACCCCAATCGAGTGGTGCGGCGACGGAGGCGCATGTCCCACGAATGGGACCGAGTCCGATATCGGCGTCGAGCCGCCCGACGCCGAGCTCTCGCTCGACGGCAAGCCGTTCAGCAAGCGGGAGACGACGCACGAGGTCTTCGTCGAGCCGGGCCAGCACACGATCCGCGCGCGGCTCGCCGGCCACACCGACGCCGTGCACACGTTCGAGGCGCTGGCCGGCAAAAACCACGAGGTATCGCTCCAGCTCCCCCGGTCGATCGAGGCCAACGGAGCGCTCCGGTTCCCGCGGTCGCCCGAGCTCAACAGCACGTCGGCGCCGGCAACGGCGCCGAGCTCCGAGACGCCCGCGGAGCCATCCCCCGCCGCGGCCGCGGTCCGCACGACCGGGCTCGTGCTTACCGGATCGGCGGTGGTGCTCGGCGTGAGCCTGCTCGCCTGGGGCGCGCACACCGCCTCCGACGCGCAGGATCGCGTGACGGAGCTCCAGAAGAAAGGCTGGGCGACGAACGCCTGCCTCGGCCCGGACGCGCCCGTGGAGTGCCAGGAGCTCGCGAGCGCGCACAAGCGCCGCGCGCAGCTCGTCGAGGCGGGCATCGCGAGCCTCGCCGTGGGTGGCGGGCTCGCGGTGCTGACGGCGGCGTCCTACGTGCTGCTCACCCTGGACCCGGCGCCCGACACGGGGGTCCGCGTCGTTCCGCTGGCCACTGCGCAGGCGGCGGGGCTGTCCTTTCATGGATCCTGGTGACGCGAACTCTGGTAGGGTCGCCGCCGATGGCCAGGTCCTTCTTCCGGAGCGTCGGAATTTCCTTGAGCGTCCTCGGGCTCGGCTGCGGCGTGAGCGCGAGCGTTTGCGGCTGCTACATCGATGATTGCAGCGATACCTTGACGTGCGGCTCCGTCTGCGTCGCGGATCCGAGCAAAGAGGCCGCGAAGGACGATTGCGGCGTATTCGTGAGCTCGGACCTCGGCGACGACGCCAACCCGGGCACGAAGGCGAAGCCGGTGAAGACGTTCGAGCGGGCGATCGCGCTCGCGCGAACGGGACCGATGCGCCTCTACGCGTGCGCCGAGAGCTTCACCGAGCCCGTCATGTTGCCCTCGGGCATCGAGGTGTGGGGAGGGCTCGATTGCGCCCACGACTGGAGCTACGTGGGGGATAGCCGCTCGACGGTGATCGCCCCCGAGCCGGACACGGTTCCGCTGCATGTCAAGGCTGGCGAAGGGACCTCCATCATCTCCGACCTGCAGCTCGAAGCAGCCGATGCGACCATTCCCGGAGGGTCCTCGATCGCGATGGTGGCGCTGGTGGGATCGGTCGTGGACCTGCGTCGAAGCAAACTGATCGCGGGCAACGGCGCGAAGGGGGCGCCGGGCGAGCGCGGCGGCGAAGAGCCTGCCAAGGAGGGGACCCTGGGGAACGACGGTGCGGCCGCCTGTACGGCCGATTCCGTCCCTGGGGCTCAGCCGGTCACGACGGTTTGCGGCGACCTCACAACGGTGGGCGGAAAAGGTGGAGACGGGACCGCCACGAGTGGGGATAAGGGCAATGACGGCCAACCGGCGCCTGACCCAAACCCGCAGGGTCTGGGGCTTGGCGGCGTCGGAGAAACAGACGCGTTCTCGTGTCTTCCTGGGCAGATGGGCTCGCCAGGTGCTGACGGAGCGCACGGCCTTGGCGCGCAGTGGCCGGGCTCGATCTCGCCGGAGTTCGGCTGGCTCGGGAAGCGCGGATATGACGGCGGCGATGGGTCCCGCGGCCAGGGCGGCGGCGGCGGCGGCGGCTCTCGCGGTGGGTTGATCTATTGCGGGATCGATGTGGGCACGCCCAAGGGGGGCGCGTCGGGCGGGTCCGGTGGCGGCGGCGGGTGCGGCGGTCGAGGTGGGAAGGGCGGCGGCTTCGGCGGCGCGAGCATCGGCCTGCTGTCGTTCAGCGGCGACGTGAGCATCGACGCCACATCCATCGTGACCGGAAACGGCGGCGACGGCGGCGCCGGCGGTCTCGCGCAGATCGGCGGCGTTGGCGGCGCGCCCGGCGTCGGAGGCGCAGGGGTCAATGGGTCGCACGCTGGGTGCTGGGGAGGGGTGGGAGGCGCGGGCGGCAACGGCGGCTACGGCGGCGGCGGCCTCGGAGGACCGACGATCGGAATCGCTCACTATCTCGGTCTGTTCCCCGCGGGCCACGACCTGGCAATCCACACCGGAGAGCCCGGCAAGGGTGGGCCAGGTGGGAACGACGCCGTGGAAGGCAGCGCCGGCGAGCCCGGCGTCCGCGCCGATACGCTCGGATTCCCGCAATAACCAGTTCCGCCCGTGCCGGGCAACGCCTCCCGACATCGCTGGATCAGCCCCCCCAGCATCGTACCCTCCCTCATCCTCGGTCACTCCTCCAGTCGCCGCTCAAGCGCCGCACGCCGCAGCGCGGCCAGCGCCCGAGCCCGCCACTTGTACGCCATCGAGACCGGAATCCCGAGCGTCTCGGCGATCTCGGTCATCGGGACCCCATCGATATCGTGCGCGACGAGCACCGCCCTCAGCCGATCCTCGGGCCCGCCCAGGAGCTCGAGCAGGTCGAGCCGGCGCTCCTCGGCGATCAGCTGGTCGTCGGCCCCTGGCGACCTGTCGACCACGGCGGCGATGTCGTCGTCGAGCTGCTCTCGCCGGTGCACCGCGCGATCCCGGTAGTGCGCTGCGGCGTGCACCGTGATGCGGTTCAGCCACCGCTCCGGGCGTGCGCGGTCCGGGTCGTACTTGTGGAAGCTTCGATGCGCGCCAAGGAACACGTCCTGCCGCACGTCCCCGCGCTCCGCCTCGGCCACGCCGAGCCGCCCCAGCCAGCGCCACACGTCCCGCAGCGCCTTGTTTCGGAAGAGGAGCTGGCTCGCCCAGACCTTGCCCATCGGCTCATCCCGCCGCCGCGGCCGCCGCGTGCACGCCGCCTCCGGCGCGGGCCGCACCTCGTCGCCCATCGATTCGCTCAGCATGTGACCTCCGCTGCGCCCCGTGGCGCTCCGTGTTCCCGGCCAGCTCGAGATGCCCCCGCCGCTCCGTTCGGCGATGACCAGATCGAACGCATATCGACAGACGGCGGCGCGCTCGGAGCGGCCCCCTTTGCATCGCGCCACAAGGAACGAGCACGCGCGCATGGAGGAGCCCCGGCGCCCCGCGGATGCGGGAGCGGCTGGTCCATGTCTCACCTGGGCGGCCCCACGCAGGGCGCCGCATCGAGGGCCGATATCAGCGAATCTTCTGCAAGAGCGCTTCGCGTTCGGGCGCGAGGCGCCCCCTCCGGAATTTCCGCTCGTGCACGGCCAGGAGCCGCCACGCGAGGGCCGGATCTCCCGCCCGGAGCGCGACGCGCGCCTGGCCAATGAGGCCCCGCTCGTACGGGTTATCGTCGAGGGGCACCGCGGTCGAGGCAGGCGCCGGTCCGCGCGCGCGCGGGGACACCGGAGGTGGCGGGCGGACGAGCGGCGGCGTTACCAGCAGGGGCGCTACCGGCGCAGGCACGAGATCCGCGGGGGCTACGGACGCCGCGGCAGTCGTGAGCTCCGCCGGGATCGCGTCGGGCAACTCCTCCACGAGCGCCGGCGCGAGAGCGCCCGCGGGCATCCGGGTGAGCACGGCCGGCGCCACCGGCATCGGATAGCGGAACAGCAGGATCACGATCCCGGCGACAATGGCGGCCGTGGCCACGACCGCCGCGAGCTTCGCGCCGAAGCCGCGCAGCATCCCGAGGCCGCGACGCACCCAGGCCGCGAGCGGCACCGGCACGAGGAGGATCGGCACGGCGCCGCGACCGCGGCCGCGCTCCTCCGCTTCCCAGCGCGCCCGGGCCGCCCTGATCTCCGCCCGCACGTGCTTGAGGCGCGTCCTCACCGTCTCCTCTGGGATGCCGCGCGCCCTGGCGATCTCCGCAGCGGTCATCTCGAACACCACGTGTTCGATGAAGACATCCAGCCGCTCTTTGCCCACGCGACGGAGCACCTCATCGAGCCTGTCGAGCAGCTCGGCGTCGCTCGCGCTCTCCTCCGGATTCCGCGTCGCGGCGGCGAAGCCCTCGTCCTCCTCGAATCGCGTCAGGACCTCTCCTCGCGCGCGAGCCTGCCGGTGGTACCCGAGCGAGATATTCACCACGACCCGGCGCACCCACGCCTCCGCGCCACGCGCCGGATCGATGTCCGCCCGCCTCATCCACCACCTCAAAAATGTATCCCGCACTACATCGTCGGCATCCCGCGAGGCCACGCCGAAGAGCTGCGCGAGGCGTCGAAGAACGCCAAAGTCCGAGGGCGGTGCGTCCACGGCGCTTCTATGCTTCGAGCGGCCGAACCGGGTCTGAAAATCTCGAGGCGGCCAGACGATTTGTAAGACCGTGTAACACCCGAACGAGCTGGACCGGACGAGAGGGCAGGCGCGGGCTCGATACCCGGTTGCGGTCATGCGCTGCCCCGTCGTAGGGTGCGCGCCATGCGAACCCCGGCTGGTGCACGCTTCGCATTCGTGGCCTTCTGCGCGCTGGGGTTCCCCGACATGGCCCTCGCGCAAGGGGCGGCGCCGGCGGCCCCATCCGCCCCGACGCGCGTCGAGGACACCGTAATGGCCCACCTCCGCCGCGCCCGCGCCGCGCGGGACGCGAAGAAATGGCCCGAGGCAGAGGCCGCATTCGAAGCCGCGCTCGCCGCGATGGAGCCGTCGCGAGCGACCGAGCCCGTCCGCGCGGAGCTCCTCGGCGAGCTCGGCCTCGCCGAGCTCGGTCAGAAGAAGTACCGGGACGCCGCGGAGCACATCGCGCAGAGCCTCGCTCTCGGCGGCACCTCGATGAATCCCGCGCTGGAGCGCCGCCTCGAGGAGGGCCAGCGCATCGCCGAGAAGCACGTCGCCCGGATCTACCTCGGCGTCACGCCCTCCGACGCCGAGGTCTTGGTCGACGGTCGCGCCCTGCCCGAGCACAAATCGTCCCATGAGCTGTTCCTCGATCCCGGCAAGCACGAGATTCGCGCGAGGCTCGACGGGTACGGCGATGCCAGGACCACCGTGCACGCGGCGGCCGGCGACTCGCCGGATATCCGCCTGAACCTGGAGCACGACGCGCCGGTGAGCGTCACCTCGTCGACTCCGATCGCGGCGCCCGCGACGATGCCCGACCAGGAGGTATCGGGCGGCCTGCGCAGCGCGCTCCGCACGACCGGGCTCGTCCTCACCGGGTCGGCGACGGCGCTCGGCGTGAGCCTGCTCGCCTGGGGCGCGCACACCGCCTCCGACGCGCAGGACCGCGTGACGGAGCTCCAGAAGAAGGGCTGGGCGACGAGCGCCTGCCTCGGCCCGGACGCGCCGGTGGAGTGCCAGGAGCTCGCCAGCGCTCAGAAGCGCCGCGCGCAGCTCGTCGACGCGGGCATCGCGAGCCTCGCCGCGGGCGGCGGGCTCGCGGTGCTGACCGCGGCGTCCTACGTACTGCTCCCCGTGGGGCCGGCGAGGCTGGCGAACGACGCGGCGGTGCGGGTGGTACCGCTCGCGACGGGACGGGAGGCGGGGGTGTCGGTGCGCGGCGTCTGGTGAGGCGGAACGTTCGCTGCCGTGCAGGGCGAGATCTCGCCCCTTGCGACGCACCCTCTTCTACCGTCAACTCCCCGTTTTCCGTACGAGAAGCCGAGGAAATCCGCCTCGTCAGCGCACCTATGCATGTCTGGCGCTGCGTCGGGGTCGCGGCCGGCCTCGCGCCGAGCCTCCGACCGATCACCCGGTCTCGTGCTTTGAGGTCCCCGCGTCGCTGATCTCGATGGTGCCCGTCCAGGCGCATTGACAGGTGGAATCGTCGGTGAGCGCCTTCTGCTCGGCGATCGTCACGATCGGGGAGCCGGGCGACCAGGGGGCCGAAATCACCGGGACGCACGGCATCGGCGTGAGCACCCCCTGCGCCGCGGCGGTGGCCGCGGCGACTTGGGGGTTCGCCTGCGTCTTGCACATGCCGAAGGGCGCGACGTTCACCATCGGGGCGTGATCCATCACCGTGGCCGCGGGCTGCGCGTCGGCCTCGGTCCCGGCGGCGGGGAGCACCGTGAGCGTCGAGGGGGAGGTCCCCGCGCTGCACTTGAGCGAGGCGCCGCTCGCGACGAGCTTGCTCATGAGCGGGGGCGCCTCGGCAGGGTGGCGGGCATGGGCGGAGCATCGCACACGGCCCTCGAAGCGCGCAATCGGCCCAGGCGCGGGCGGGCTGCGGCTACGGACTTGGGTAAGGGTGCGGACGCGAAGCAGCTCGCAGCTCCGCGCGTCGAAGTGAGCTCCGGTAGTGGAACGTTCCCGCTTCGGGGGCGCCGGCCGATCGTTTACGCTCGCCGCGTGAGCGTGGAACCTCTTCCCCTTCAGGCCTACGCCGAGGCCTTGGCGCACGTCGTCAGCCGGAGGAACCAGCCTCTGGAGAGCGTGATCGGCTCCCTCGGCCTCTCCGTCGACCTGTTCCAGCGCGCCGACGCCTACTGGAACGAACGCCTCCGCGAGGCCCACCGCCTGCGCAAGGGCGTGCTCGCCATGCGCTTCGCCGCGGCCTTCGCCGGCGCCCGCCATCGCATCGGCCTGTCGGACGCTGCCGGAGTGACCGCGGATGCTCCCGCGCGCGCGGCCGGGTCGGAGGTCCCGAGCTACCTGAAACCGAGCCCTCCGCCAGCTCCATCGGCAGCGCCCGCGCCGGCGCCGCCGGCGGCTTCACCTCCCCAGCCGCCGCCGGCCGCCCCGCCGCTCGCGGCGCCCGCGCCTCCGGTTCCGGCAGCCGCGCTCCCCTCGCCCCCTGCCGCCGCGGCGCCACGCGGCGGCGTCCCGATCGAGACCATCGGCCTCCCCGGCCGGCAGGCCGCCCCCGCACAGCCGCTGCCCTTCCAGCCGGGTACGGCCCCGAGCCCGCTCGCGAGCGCCGCACCGAAGCCGCCGCCGCCCCCCTCGCCGGGCACCGGCACGGCCCTCGTCTCCGACGAGCCCGCCGCGCGCCCCGGCACGCCCTGGGACGCCCGCGCGGCGGAGCGGGCCCCGGGCGCCCGCATCAATCTCGCCAACTTCGCCGCTCTGAACGTCGAGCTCACGGGCAATCCCCCCGACCGCGAGGCCGTCCTCCGTCGATATGGCCTGCAGGGACCCGACGATTACAGGTACGTCGAGGCGGCCTACGCGGCCCAGATGCAGGTCGATCCGGACATGCGGTCTCAATACGAGGCGCTCATCGCGCGCATGCGGTCGTTCGCCCGCTGACCCGAAAGGAACGCGTGATGGCCCTGCCGATCGCCCTGCCCTCCCCGTTCGAGCTCCGCCCGCTGGAGCATATCGAGCCCCTCCGCGTCTCCGCGCTCGCCGGCCGCGAAGAGGTCTCCCGACCCTTCCGCTTCGGCCTCGCCGTCACCGCGCCGCACGGCGACCTCACGCTCGCGCGGAGCCTGCTCCGGGCGCGCGCCACGCTGATGTTCCATGAGGGCGCCGACGTCCCCCGGCGCATTCATGGGCTCATCGCGAAGGTCTCCCTCGGCGCGGTGCAGGAGGGCGATCACAGGAGGCTCGACCTCACGCTCGTCCCGCGGCTGTGGCAGCTCGGGCGGCGGCGCGCCCGGCGCATCTTCCAGGACCGGACCACGGTCGCGATCGCCGAGGCCATCCTCGCAGAATGGGGCCTGCCGCTCCGGAGCCTCGTTCAGCGCGAGCTCCCGCGGCGCGCCTACTGCGTGCAATACGACGAGACGGACCTCGCCTTCCTCTCGCGCCTGTTCGCCGAGGATGGGCTCTTCTATGGATTCGATCACCCGGAGGCAGCGAGCGAGGGCGACGTCCTCCTGCTCGCCGATCGGCCCGGGGATGCCGCGCCCATCGACGGCGATCCACGGCTCGTCCTCCGGAGCGGCGCCGCCGGCGCCGGCAGCCTGGCCGACGAGGCTGCGATCACCACGGCCACGCCCGAGCTCCGCGCCCGCTCCCGCCGGGCGCGCGTCCGCGGCCACGACTTCCGGCGCCCGCAGGCCCCCCTCGACGACGAGACTGCCGCCGAGCCGGCACCGCTCGATACCCTCGACGAGCACGAGGGCAGCTACGAGGACGATCTCGGCCTGCGCCCCGCCCGCATCCGCCTGGAGCAGGAGCGCGCGCCCGCGCTCGGCGTCAGCGCCGAGACCTTCTGCAAGCGGCTCGCTCCGGTGCGGCGCTTCTCTTTCGACGATGACGGCGCCTCCGGCCTCCGGGGGGATTTCATCGTCACCCGGGTCGACCACGAAGGATACAGCGGCGACACGATCCCGGCGGGGCGCGCGCGCTACCAGAACCGCGTCCGGTTCATCCCCGCCGACGTCGCGCCGCGGCCGCGCTGGTCCCCGCCGAGGCCCCGCCAGGTCGCCGAGATCGCGACCGTCGTCGGGCCGCCGGGCGCGGAGATCCACAGCGACGAGCACGGCCGCATCAAGGTCCAGTTCCACTGGGATCGCGAGGGCGCGGGCGACGACAGGAGCTCCTGCTGGCTGCGCGTCGCCACCCCGTGGGCCGGCACGGGGTGGGGCGTCCAGTTCCTGCCGCGCGTGGGCATGGAGGTGCTCGTCACCTTCCTCGGCGGCGACATCGACCGCCCGGTGTGCGCGGGCGCGCTCCACAACGCGACGCACCTCGTCCCCTTCCCCTTCGCGACCGACCCCGCCCGGAGCGGCATCCGCACGAGCAGCACGCCCGGCGGCCACGGCCACCACGAGATCTCGTTCAATGACCGCGCGGGCGCCGAGCAGCTCTTCGTGCGCGCGCAGCGCGATTACGACGAGGTGGTCGGCCGGAACCGCGCGAGCCGCGTCGCCGGCTCCCGCACCGACGAGGTCGGCGGCGCCCGCGCCGAGCGCGTGACGGGCGACGCCAGCGCCTCGATCGGCGGCGACCGGGAGGCCGAGATCGCCGGCGGCGAGCGCGCCACCGTGGGCAAGGATCGATCGGTCACGGTGCGCGGCGACGACGCGCTCGACGTGGGCGGCGGCGCCCGGACGCTGATCAAGGGCAATGCGTCGGTGGAGGTCCGCGGCCGCAGCACCTTCCTCGTGGGCACCGACGAGGCCCCCACCCACCGCGAGGAGTACGTGTTCGGATCGGCCTCCATCGCCTCGAAGGACCAGCTCGTCCTCCGGTCGGAGTCGAAGCTCCTGCTCCAGTGCGGCGACGCGGTGATCGAGCTCTCGCCCGACAGGATCGTGCTCAGCGCGCCCACCATCGAGCTCGCCGCCGCGAAGAGCCTCACCTGCAAGGCGAAGGACGGCCCGACCGTCGCGCTCGGCGACGAGGTCGAGGTCCTCTCGAAAAAGGTCCGCATCTTCACCGAGGCCGCGGCGCTGGAGCTCGACCGGCAGGTGAAGATCGACGGCGAGAAGATCAAGCTCGGCTATGACCCGAAGAAACCCGAGCTCGAGGCCGGGGCGGCGGCGCCCGAGACGCGCACGTTCCAGTGCCGCCTGACCGACTACTACCTCGAGCCCTACGCCCGCCGGAAATACCACCTGATCGCCGAGGGCCTGCGCTTCGAGGGCGAGACCGACGCCGACGGGTGCGTCAAGGCCGACATCCCAGAGGCCGCGCGCAGCGTGGCGATCCGCCTCTGGCTCGACGCCTATCCCGAGGGCCGGCAGCGGCTCTACACCTTCCGCCTGGGCGACCTCCCGCCGCCCACGGAGGTGCGCGGCGCGAAGATCCGCCTCCGGAACCTCGGCTACTACACGGGCCCGCTCGACGACGAGCTCGACGACGATTTCCGCGCCGCCGTGGCCGACTTCCAGGGCGACCACCGCGAGACGCACGACCTCGCCCCGACGGGCGAGCTCGATGAGGGCACCACGGGTGCGCTGGAGGAGGTCCATGGCCACTGAGAGGATCCGACCATGAGCGATCCGGCGACCGAGGGCGCCGCCGCCCTGAACCAGCTGAACCACGTCTCCGAGCTCATGCCGAAGGCGCCGCGGCTCGGCGAGGCGCTGATCAGCGGCCCGATAGGCACCCAGGACTGGTTCCGCACCGGGCTCGAGCGCAGCGGGAAGAAGATCTCGCTCTCCACCGACGGATTCGCCGACGAGCTCGGAATGCTGCTCGGGCACATCGAGGAGCGGCTCGATAAAGGCCTCGCTGAGGCATGGCTCGCGCCGCAGACGTACGACTGGCGCCCGCCGGAGGACCTCCTGTCGATGTCCGCAGACGAGATCCAGAAGTTTCTCAAGGTGCTCCAGTTCTGGGCCTCCCCCGAGGAGTCGTGGGCCCGGGCGTTCACCGAGCTGGTGGTCTACTCGATGTACGCGGGGAGCGGGCAGGCGTACTTCGGCAGCGAGGCCGGCGACGAGATGTTCTACGAGCGATTTCCGGCGGTGTACCCCATCTCGATGGCCTGCCAGCACCTCAGCACGCTGTGCATCCTATCGCGCGGGTTCCCGCTCTCGCAGATCCGGAGTTCATTTGCCGTCGGCTGCGGCTGCACGGCCAGCACGGTCTCGTACGAGGTGTTCGAGAAGAAGGCGACGTTTGGCCCCGGCGGCGGCGATTACCGATACGTACCCAAATTGATGAAGATTCCGCTCGGACCGGGTGACGTCGTGATCTACAACCCCAAGGGCCCCGGATCGGGCGAGCAGAACGGGGGCAAGATGACCCACATCGGCTCGGTGCTGCGGACGAGCGGCGCGAGGATCCAGTTCATCGACACGGGGGTCCTCGTCGGTGACGACGAGGGCGGCGACGAGAGCGGCACCGTGGACCACAAGTATGCGTCGGGCGACATCGAGAAGAACAACTCGATGGTCGCCTGGGGCAAGATCCGCGCGGCCACCGATCTCACGGGCTGCGCCGCCCGGCTCGCAGCCGCCCGGCCGCTCGGCGTCGCGCGCCTTGCGCTGCTCGACGCCACGGATACGAGCCACGCCCAGGTCCGCTACGTGAGCAAGCTGCTCCACATGCAGTACCCCGTCTCGAGGCTGCTCTGGTCGCTGCGGGGCCTGCCCGTCGAGGGGCTCGCGGCGATCTGGTACGTCTACGTCCCCCAGTGGGACTGGGCCGCGGCGGTGCTCGACACCACCGCGCCCCTCGCGCCGCCGGCGAGCCTCTTCACGTCGAATCGAGGCCAGATCTCCCTCGCTAACGTGATCCGGGGCCGGGAGAACGGGAGCGCCGTCGTGTACCGGAAGAACCGCGAAGACTTCGTGGCGAGCGGCTCCACAATCAAGGTGAAGACGGCCCCAGAGATGGAGCTCACCACGAAGCTCGCCCTCGCCGGGGCGTCCACGCTCGACACATGGTGCAGGAGCTCCGCCAGCTTCGGAAAGCGCTATCTCCGGAGGCCCGGCGACAAGGAAGGGACCATCGATGAGGGCGAGACCGGGGTCTCGTTCTTCGACCCCTGAGAATCCCCCCGCCGAAGTCAGGGAGGAGCGTCCCTGGGGAACAGGTAAGGCCCGATCCGATCGAGATCGGACGAGCCGATCGACTCTGCAATCTTGACCGCCTTGTCCGGGGTCGAGACGTCGACCACGCCATCGCCGGTCACCAGCCTGCGCCCGTCCGGTGAGAACGCGAGCGGCTCCCCGGCGGATGGGACCTCCTGCCTTCGGCCTCGCTTGACATCATAGAGCACGAGCCTGTCGCCACCCGTCGAGCGGGCAGCCAGGCGGGAGCTGTCTGGCGAGAAGACGAGGTCGCGCATCATGTCCTCCCAGCGCCACACCCGCCGACCATCGCGCACGCGGAAGATCGAGAGCCAGGTCCGGGACTCCGAGGCGGGCACGCGCTGCTCCGGGCTTCTTCTGAGGGCGATGTGCGCGACCGCGAGCAAGGTCTTGTCGGGCGAGATGGCCAGCGCCTGGACGGACGGACCGATGCCGGAGCCATAGGAGCAGGCCATGTAAGGGTAGTCGACGCTCGAGAGGCGCTTGCCCGTCGCCGTGTCGCAGAGGGTGACGGTCGAGCACGTGGCGACCGCCAGGCGTGAGCCGTCGGGGGATAGGGCGAGGCCCTCGATCGCCTCGTCCCAGCCGGGCAGCGCGCGGATGAGCGTTCGATCGGCGACGCGCCACAGCCGCACCTCGTGGTCCGGGCCGTTCGCCCCCGAGGCGAGGATCGCGCGGTCCCCCGAGAACGCGAGCGCTCCGTGGTACTCCTCGTTGTAATCCAGGTGGTCGACCGCGTGCGGTACGGTGCCGATCACACCGCCGTACACGACGTCGAGGAGGTCGATGGCCGTGCCGACGCTGGCGCCGTTCGTATCGGCCGGCTCCGGGTGCTGCCACCGCGCGTCGACCATGCCCGGCCCCCAGATCACCGGCGCGTGCGGCTTCGTGGCCGGATCGCGCGTCGCATCGCCGCAGAACCCGTACAGCGCGCGGCCGTCGCGTACGTCCATCCGGACCCAGGACCCCCAGCCCGCGAGCCACGCGGAGCGCGGGCCGTCGAAGCGGGCGAGGCCGGCGTACCACTCGCACTTGCGATCGGGCTCCAGCCGCGCTTCACCGCGCGCTCGCTCGAAGAGCGCGTCCGCGCCCGGCTGGTCTCCGGCGCGCCTCGCCGCGTGCGCGGCCATCGCGAGCGCGAGAGGGTTCGGGTGATGCTGCTCCCACGCCGCCAGGAATCGCTCGCGCGCCTCCGCGGGCTGCTCCGAGAAATAGAGGGCCTCGGCCTCGCGCAGCACCCCCTCGACGGCGGCGAGCTCGCCGGCCGTCTTCGGCTGGAGCGGCCGCTCCGCGGAGGGCGCTGCCGTCGGGACCACCGTGGGCGGCGCGCTCGGCGCGCTCGGCGCGCTCACGGGGGCGCGCTCGGGAGGCGGAGACCGAGGCGGAGGAGGAGATGGTGGTGGCGCAGCGCACGCGAAGGCGATCCACGAGGGCACCGCGATCGTGGCTGCCAGTCGAACCGATTTCGCGACCGTCACGCCCCCATGATACGTGCCGCCGTCACTCTGGGGCAACCTGCGGATGAGCTTCCACCGCGGCCGCTCGAATCCCGGCACCCTCGACGGCGCGGAGCATATGCGGTCGCGTCCCCGGAGCCGCCGCGGCGAGCCGCTTCACCCGCCCCGAGCGATCGCCTCCTCGATCGTCACCGATCTGCGATGGTCCATCCGCGCGCGGCGACCGGAACGCTCGCTGGCCGCCGAGGCAGGACTTCGCCTGCGATGATGCGCTTGAAAGTTGAAGACCCGGACCATCCTGGCCGGATCCCGCGTATGCTCGTCTCCCGTGGCTCGACCTTCCACGATAGCCCTCCTTCTCGTTGCAGGCGCGCTGGGCCTCGTCATGGCGGCCGGGGCGGCCTGGTGGACCGGCGTCCCGCGTGCCGGATCGGGGGCGGGGCCGCCGGTCGAGCTCTCGACGCCTTCGCCGCCGCACGTGGTGGCCGATGCGCCGGTGAGCGCGACCGCTCCCGACGCGCCACCTTCGCCGGCCATCGAGCTCGCCCCCGAGCGGCGCGCGAGGATCACCTGGGACGCCAAGGCGAGGAGCGTGGACGGCAATGCAGTTCCCGGCGGCACGCGCTGCTTGATCGAGGCGACCGTGTCGAGCGTGGGCGGCGGCGAGCCCCGACTCCTCGGGATCGCGGTGCGTTGTGGCAAGAGGGGGCTCTATGCGCCCGACGGCCTCCCGGCCGGCGCCACAGCATCGGTGCGCGAGCTGCCCGGGCTGATCCCGGGCACGTACAGCTACAGGCTCGAGTACAGGGACGACAGGTCGAACATCGACACGCCGCACGGCGGGGCGCTCGTGGGCCCGGACGATGCTCCATCCGCCACGGCGCGGTTCGTGGTGGCCACCGAGAGCAGACCGGTCAAGGAGAAGCTCGCCGCATCGACGCCGACCGCGTTCGATCTTCAAGCCCACTGGTATCCCATGCCGCCGTGGAACGACGAGGCCACCGGGCGCGTGCTGAGCGCATCGGGCGACGTGCTGGTAGATCCGGGCCAGCCGTGCCGGATAGGCATGCACCATTACGGAACCCGTGACGGCGTGGATCGATGCGACGTGATCGTGATGTGTGGGGTGACTACCCTGATCGGCGCACCGAAGATGTTCGCGTCGAATTGCGAACGCCGCGGCTCGCGCATCGTGCGCGCGGAGGACCCGGAGTCGCAGTCGGAGGACGGTGACCCGGCCCTGGTGCTCGACGAGCGGCAGGCTCGGGTGTGGAACGACGGGACCGGCTCGCGCTGGTCGGTGAAGATCGCGCTGGAGCCGCGTCCGACGCGGTGACGCGCCCGAGCACCCCAGCACACTCGAGGGGAGGCTCCGAGACCCACGCCCGCTGCTGTGCCGGAGCGCGACGCGCGATCCCGGCGCAAGCGCGCCATTCATCCGGCTTCGCGCGCAGCACGTGAACCACCGGGGACATAACGCGAATTTACGATCTCGCCCACGGTGCGTCGATGCCTGCGGACGAGTGCGGCGTCGAGCGCGCTACTTCTTCAGGTGCCTCTTGACATCCGCAACACGGTTGCCCACGGCATCGATGGCCGAGATGAGCTGAGCCTTGGACACACCGAGCTCCTTGGACCAGTAGTCGAGCTCCCACTCTTGATGCCGATTGATGTAGTTCGGGTCTTCTGGACGGCGGCGGCGAAGATCGTCGGACATAACTTCTCCCCCCACAACGGTTGGTTCGTCGTGGGCGCGCGCAACGTAGCCCGGGAGCAGAGCGGGTCAAGCCGGCCCAGGCGATTTTGCAGGAACCGTCCCGGGCAGACTGTGTTCAGGTCGACCGAATGTCCCGCTTGCGCTCTCGACGGACCGTGGTCGCCAGGATTCCAGTCTGCACTCCATTAATAGTGATGCCGCGGGTCCCCCACGCCCGCCGGAGCCGAGCGGGTAGCGCCGGCAGGGGCTGAGCTCCGCGCCCGAGATCGGCGCCTGGGCGGAGGATCCGGCGAGTCCGAGGGAGAGCTGGAGCTTCACGCGAGCCCTCGCGCGTGGCGACAGACCGGCCACGCCAGGAAGAGCGCCGCGACCAGCGCGATCGCGAGCCGCTCGGGAATCACGAGAGCACCGCCCGCGCCCGGACGTGGGCCACCACCGCCTGGACGTCCTTCGGCTTGCCACAGCAGGCGCAGAGCACGGGCACGAGCGCGACGAGCTGCTCGAGCAGCCCCGCCATCATCTCGGGCGACCGCACCGTGTCCCGGCGGACCAGGTCGATCGCCTTCCGCTCCACCGCGCTCAGCTTCCCAGTCGAGCGGAGCCGCACCTCCACGCCGATCCGGCGCTTCTCGACCGACACCAGGACGTGCAGACCGACGCCGTCCATTACCCAACCTCCACGATCCGGCCGTCCCGGATGGCGATGCGCGCATCCGCGAGCTCCTGGACCTCCGGCGAATGCGAGACGAACAGGACCTTGCTCGCGCCCACGATCTCCGCGGCGCGCCGGAGCATCGCGACGTAGGCGCGGGCGTTCTCCGGATCGAGCGCGGCGCCCGACTCGTCGCGGATGAGCGTCGGCCCGTCGACGCCCGCCCGGCGGCACGCGATCATCGAGAGCGCGAGCGAGACAGCCTCGCCGAGCAGCACGCGCTCGCCCGCGCTGAACGTCTCGGCGCCCGCCTCGCGCCCCTTCACCGTATCGAGCACGCGCACCTCGCAGCCCTCGAGCTCGCGCTTCCCGTCGGCCGAGAGCCGGGTCGCTTCGATCGAGACGGTCCACCGCGGCCCGACGCAGGATCGGAGCAGGTCGTTCACGAGCTCGGTGAGCTCGGGCCCCGCGCAGTCGATCTCCAGCGCCTGGAGCCCATCGCGCCCGAGATCCTCGGCGAGCCGGGTCCAATCCGCGAGATCCTGCTCGGCCGCGCGCCGCTCCTCCTCGAGGGCCGCGATCCTCCCGGCCGCTTCCCGCGCTGCCCGGGCCTGCCCCTCGGCCATGACGAGGGCCGCGTGCGCGGCGCGCTCCTCCCCTTCCGCGCGCCGGAGCGCGGCCTCGAAGGCGGCCGTCTGCGGCTCCGTGGGGGGCGGCGGGGGCTCTGGCATCGCGGTGAGCTGCGCTTCGATCGCGGCGACGTCCGACGACGCGCGCGCAAGCCGGGTCGCCCGCTCGGCCGCGAACGCCTCCTCCTTCGCGAGCGCCGCTTCCTCGTCCGCGATGGGCGACAGCCGCGCCCGCTCCGCGTCGATGCGGGCGAGGTCGCCGCGGGCACGCGCCTCGGCGGCGCCGGCCGCGGCGATCCGCTGCCGGGCAGCTACCGCCGCCTGCTCCTCGGCGAGCGCCTCCGCTTCCGCCGCCTCCGCCTCCGGCCCGCCCCCCGGGGGGATGGCCAGGAGCTCGTCCTCCGCGGCCTTCTGATCGGCCCGGAGCCGGACGATCTGCTCCTCGTAGCCGGCGACCCGCTCCTCGGCCCCGACGAGGAACGGCACCTTGGCCACGAGGGGGGCGAGGCGCTCGCGCTCCGCGGCGAGCGTGGAGATCTCCCGCTGGCAGCGGTTCCCCTCCGTCGCGAGCACTTCGGCCCGAGCCCGCGCCGCGGCCGCGGCGAACCGGTGGCCCGCGATGGCCCCGCTCGCGCGGGCGGCCTCCGTCTCCGCCGTGTCGAGCTCCGCCGCGGCCGCCGCCACCTCGGGCGCTCGCGCCGCCAGCCGCTCCGCCCTGCCGAGAGCGTCGCGCCGCTGCTCGATCCGCCGCCGCGCCTCCGCGGCGCGCCCCTGCACGGCCTCGATCCGGACCGGAGCGTCCGCGGCCTCGGCGGCGGCGCGGTCGTCCGCGGAGAGGGCCCCGGCCGCGAGCTCGCTGGCCCCATCGGCCCCGCCCGCGATCGTGGTGAGGGCGCCACGCAGCCCCCCGATTCGCCGCTCCGCCCCGCTGAGCAGGACCACGCGGAGCTGTTCGAGCTCTCCCTCGTGCGCGGCGAGCTCCTGCTCGTCGGCCGCGAGGGCAGCGCGCAATCCGGGGATCTCCGCCGCGGCTGCATCCACGGACGGCCGGGCGGAGAGAACTCCCTCGGCGCGGGCGGCGCGCCCTCGGGCCGCCGCCCTCTGTCCGCTCGCCTCCCCTGCGAGCCCATCGCGGCGAGCCACTTCCCGGAGGGCGTCCTCGTGCTCCCGCTCGATCCGCCTCGCGGCCTCCTCGAGCGCGCGCTCCTCTGCCACGATCTCGACCGTGAGCGCCTCCGCGGCGCGGATCGCGTCGGCCTGGTCGAGCAGCTCCTCGCGGTTCTTTGCGACCTTCCGCCCGAGCGCCGCGATATCCGCCCCGATCCGCGCAATGCGCCCCTCCAGGGTCCTCCGCTGCGCCACCGCGCGCTCCTCGGCGGCCTCCTTCCGCCGGCGCGCTTCCCTCGCCCGGCGCTCGTAATCCGAGGCCTCCCGCGTCGCCCTGCGCGCCTCGTCCTCGTGACGCGTGAGCTCGGCGGTGAGCTGCCCCTCGAGGGTATTGAGCGCCGCGAGCTCGGCGACCGCGCGGCGGATCTCGCCGGCGCAGGCGAGCAGGGCCGCGGCCTCGTCCTGCCGCACGACGAGCACGGCGTGCTGGTTCTGGGCCTCCTGAAGCCGCCCGAGCAGCTCCTCGCGAGCGCGCGTCACCGCCTCGTACCGGTGCCCAGCCTCCCGGGCCGCCATGGCCGCCGCCTGCGCGTTCCCGAGCGCGGCCCGGGCCTCCTGAAGCCGCCCCTCCGCCCGAGCCGCGGCCGCGCGCGCCTGCTCGAGGACTTCCTCCGCGGCGACCACGTCACCCCCTCGCGCCTGCTCGTCGGCCAGGCGAGCGCAGATGGTCTTGATCGCCTCCTTCGCTTCCCGTGCGTGCTCCCGCGCGCGCCCCGAGAGCGCCTCCAATCGCTCGATGCCGAGCGCGCGCAGGAGCACCTCCTTCCGCTCGCCGGAGGTCATCTCGATGAATCCCCCGCTCCCCTGTGCGGCAAATGTCGAGGCGAACAGGACCTCCGCCGGCGGCAGGTGCGCCTTCGCCCAGGCGTCGAAGGATCTGAGCTTCGCGTCGGCCAGGACCGGCGCGCCGCCGGCGTCGAGCACGAGCGCCTCCCCCTTGCCGCTGTGTGCATCGACGGTCTGCCGGATCGTGTAGGACCGGCCATTGACGACGCGAGCCTCGACGAATGCCGTCCGCGAGGTGGCGAGATCCGCCAGCGTCCCGCGCGTCGGCGTGCGCCGATGGAGCGCGGCCGCGAAGGATTCGAGCAGCGTCGACTTCCCCGCCCCGTTCGGGCCGACGACCGCGACGAGCAAGCCCTCGATCGTCGTGAGATCGAGCACGGTCGGCTCCTGGAAGGGGCCAATCCCGGAGAGCGCCAGGTGCTCAAGCCGCATGGGCCACCTCGCTCTCGAGCTGCGCGAGCTTGCTGAAGAGCCGCGCCTCGCGCTCCGCGTCCGGCGTCGTCCCCTTCGCCCGCCAGAATGCCCGGAATTTATCGGGCAGCGACACGGCGCGGGCGATCTCCGGAGCCCGGGCGCGCGCGCTCGGCCGAACGACCTCCTCGAGCTTCACGTCGACGGCGCCGTCTGCGAGCAGCCGACTCCGCACCTCCGCGGCCGCGCGCCTCCCGGCCTCCCGCTGATCCCCGGCCACCGCATACCGGAGCCGCACCTCCGCCCCCGCGACGCCGGCGCCGGCCATCGCCAGCCCGCCCTCCGCGAGCGAGGCGCCGCGCGCGCCCGGCGGACCGAACGCGAGGCTCGACCCGTCGAGCTCCCCCTCGAGCAGGAGCATCGGCGTCGCCGGCACCTCGATGCGCTCCCAGCTCCCGAGCCGCCACCGGCGCCCGTCCGCGGGCGCGTCCGCCGCGAGCTCGCCGTCGAGCTCCTCGAAGCTCGCGAGCACGTACCCCTTCGGCTCGACCTCCCCGAACGCGGTCCGCCGCGGGCTCCCCGGATACACGACCGGCGCCCCCGCCCATTGCCAGTCCTGCCCCTTGTGGACGTGCCCGATCGCGACCAGATCGGCCCGCGCGAGCCCGAGGTCCTCGAGCCCGAGCTCGATATCGCACCCCACGAGCGGCTGCCCCGTCGACGTCGCCGAGCCGCGCACCATCGCGTGCGCGAGCAGGAGCCGCGGTCCGTTGTGCGCCGCGAGCTGCTCACCGACCATCTGCAGCACGAGCCGGAGCGCCTCCCCCGCGACCGCGTCGGTGTCCTGGCGACTGCGCGCGCGGGCCTCCTGCGCCCGCAGCCGCGCGAGCAGCTCGGCCTTGCGCGGCCACGCGAACGCCCCGACGGCGACCGCCCGCCGGCGCCATTCGCGCCCGCATCCCGCCCCCGCGCCGTCGTCCACGCAGCGGCGCACGCCGCCCTGCCCCGCCTCGCCTTCCCCCTCGATGCGCTGGAGCCTCCCGCAGCCCGGGCAGGCCCGGTTCTCGAGGACGTGCACCCCGCACGCCTCCTCCACAATCACCGGGTGCTTCGTCCGGAGCCGGGCGAAGATCGCGAGATCCCCGACGGCGTCGTGATTCCCTCGCACGATGAGCACCGGCGCGATGTCCGCGCAGCAGCCGAGCCATTCGGCGACGGCCCGGCGCTCCGCCGGCGTGCTCTTCCGCTCGAAGATGTCGCCGGCGTGAACGATGACATCGACCCCGCGGCTCGCGACGTCGCGAGCGATCCATTCGTGCAATCGGACGCACTCCTCGAACCGGGAGCCCTCGTCGAAGTGCGAATCAGCAATGACAGCGACACGGAGCATTCAGGTCCCTCCAGCGCCCCGAGCCCGCCGCCCGCGGCTGTCCGCGGAGGAGCGGGCGGGCTCGGGGCCGCACGGGTCAGTAACGATTCGATTCTTCGGGCTCGCCGTCCTCGTCCTCGGCGCCCTGGTCGTCGGGGTAGGGCTGGTCGATGCCGCCCATCGCCTCCGCCTCGCGGCGGCGCAGCTCCGCCCGCACCGCGTCGAGCGCGGCCTGGTTGCCGTCGCGCCACCTCGCCTTCTGCGGGTCCGCGACGGCATTCGTGAGGTCCGGAGCCCGAGCAGCGTCCGGACCGCGCGGAGCCACGCCTTCGTCTCGGCGTGCGCGGCGATATGGAGCCGCTGCTCCCGGATTTGCCCCTCGGGGTCCCTGCTCTTCGCGAGCGCAGCCTCGCGCATCGCCCGGATCTGGCCGCTCCCCTCGCGCAGATCCATCGTCCGCGACTTCATGGCGGCCCGCACGCTGCCGTCGAGGTCCTGCCGCCCGACCGTGACCGACCACGCCGCGTAGTTCGGCGCCATCCCGATGCAGGTGGAGCTCGCCGTCGAGACGCCCGCGGCGGCGGCGATCCGCTCGACCGCCATGCGCCCGAGCCCGCGCCGCCCCAGCCCGACGTCGTAGGTCTCGGTCGCCGGGTCGATCGTCACGACCGACATGGCGACCGCGAACCCCTCGGGCAGCGCGCCGAATGCCATGGGCCCGATGAGGTTGTAGTGCTCCGAGGCCCGGCGGAGCACATCCGCGACCGCGGCAGGATCGGAATACGATCCGGTGATGTCGTCCTGCATCCTGGGCGGGGGCGCCTGCCGCGTGCGCGCCTGCCCATTCCCGTACTGCTGCCCACGAGACTGCGTCTGAGTTCCATTCGTCGTCATTGTCGTGTGTCCTCTGCGGCCCGTGGCCGCATTCAATAGCAATCAGTTCCGCTTCACGCCGCCTCGACCGTCCGGGGTTGGCCCCCCGGACGCGTCGTCCGGCCCTCGCCTCCGTCCGGCTCGGCGAGCGCCCTCGCCGCCGGCCGCTGTCGCGCGCGTCCTGCTGGAAGCGCCGCGAATCGCACGCGCTCTGCCTGGACGGTCCCCTTCCCCATCGACACGAACCCCCCGCCCCGCGAGGGGTAAAGCACGATCGTCTTTCTCATGGCTCTTCTCCGTCAGCGAGCCGCCACCCGGCTCAAGGAATCGCGCACCCGGCTTAAGGAATCGCGCACCCCGTCGGGACCTCCAGATCCACGTAGGGCACCCGCATGTCGTCATTGTCGTGGAGCTCGGCCTGGCTCATGCTCTCGCTCGGCGGCACCTCGGCCGGCGTATGCTCCACGTCGAGCTCGCGCTGCCGCGCCTCGACGGCCTCGCGCACCTCGTCGCTGAAGAGCGCATTCGAATAGGTCCTCCCGATCGCGACGATCTCCTGGTGCGACCGCGCATCCCGCACGGCGCGCCGCAGCGCCGGGATCAGTATCGCGCTCGCCTCTGCGAGCGCCTCCATCAAGAAAGCCGGGACATGGTCATTCATGGGTATCCCTCATTCCGCTGCGTCGGCCAGGATCCGCCGCGCGACTGCACACCGTCGACACGGCGCACGCGCACGGGATCCGCTTCGCAATGGGCATCCGCGGCGCGAGCAGCTCCCAGAGCGCGACGAGATCCGGATGCGGCCGCCGCATCCTGGCCGCCTCCCCCTCGACCCCGGCGAGCGGGACGACGACCGCCTCACGCCCGCGCGCGGTGAGCTCGTAGAGCCCCCCCGAACCGCCGGATGCGGACGCCCTTGTGCTCAAGCGATCCGCCATCGAGCAACCGAGCGCACAGGACCATGAGCGACGGCGTTGCCATGATGGCCACCTGGGTCCCCGACCTCACGGCCGCACCTTGCAGGCCATGCGGCCTCGGCCGCGCTCCCGGTCCACGGCCGGCGCGAACGGAACCGGCGCCGCCGCGCGGTAGCGCAGCGCCACCCGGCCGCCGCCGAGCTCGCGCCGTTCAATCGCGCGGCCAGCCGCGCTCCAGGGCCCGCTCCGCCGATGGTGGGTGGCGCAGGGCCACAGCGACCCGAGGGCTCACGCGAGGCACGTCACGCAAACTACAAGAACACAGAAGATTCCCGATCAGGTGGTACTGAAGCTCACACCTGAATCGTCCGGGAAACGTCTGGGAGCCCCCTCCCACCTTCCGCGTGCGCCGAAAACCCGAGTGATTTCGGAGCGGGACACGGGGTTCGAACCCGCGACCCTCAGCTTGGGAAGCTGATGCTCTACCAACTGAGCTAGTCCCGCGTGAGGCGAAGGGACTTCTACCGGATTCCCGGTCCCAGGGCAACCTCGATCGCAAGGCCCATCTCCCCCCCGCGTCCGTCCCGCCCCCGTTCCCGTTCCCGCTCCCGTTCCCGCGCCCGCCCCCGTTCCCGTCCTCGCCCCTGTCTCCCGTTCCAGCTTCTTACCCGCCCCTCCCGCCCCCGAACCTGTATTAGCTTCGCTTCCGTGGACCGCCTTCGCCTGCTCGCTTGCGCCCCGCTCGCCGCCTCGGTCATCCTCGCCTCCGCCGCTTGTGGGCCGCCGAAAGAGATCGAGAGCCCCGCCTCCGCCTCGGAAGACCTCGAGTGCCCGGATCCGATCGGCAAGATCCCTCGCGAGAACTGCACCGCGGTCGGCGAGGAGTTCGGAGTGCTCTCCGTCTCGGGCGCGCTCCAGCACACGGGCACCGCGGGAGCAGCCTCGCTGCGGGCGGACGCGATCAAGGCGGCGGCGGCGCTCGCGAACCAGCTCAAGGAGAAGCGGCTCGCGCTCTGCAGCTCCTACAACGCCTGCGCGCTCACGCCGGCGGAGCACGCGGCCAAGGACAAGCTCATCTCGGATCTGATGGGCGCGCTGATCGAGCTCTGGGACACGCGGAGCTTCGCGGATCCGGAGGCCGTGGAGAAGTTCCACGCGGGGGTGCGGACGCTCGGGGACAAGCTCGCCGGGAGAGGCGGCGGAGCACCGCAGGGGGCGCAGGGGGGAGCGCAGGCCCGGAAGCCGGAAGGGATCGGGATCGCGGGAGACAAGCTCGCGCAGCTCGCGGCGCCAGGCGTGAGCTTCTCGACGGGGGACGGGGCCGTCACCGTGAAGGCGCAGGATGGAGCGGCCCGGCAGGTGCTCAGGAGCGCGCCGGCGCTCAGGCTGCGAGCGGGGCGCAGGTACCTCGTCAAGGTGAACGGCAGCTACGCGCCGGCGACACCGCCGCTGCTCGCAGGAGGAGACGAGGTGGTCGCCAAGGTGCGGTACCAGGCGGCGCAGGCCGTGGAGCTCTACGCGGCGCTGAGATCGCTCGATGATCCGGACGCGAGCGAGTCGACGATGACCTGGCACGTGGCCGCGGGCGAGAAGGGGGCGCACGAGGCGCCGCTCATCGCGCGGCCAGGGGACAGCGGGTTCTTCCTCGCGGTGGGGGCGCGCGGGGCGGGGGCCGTGACGCTCGACGACGTGGAGCTCGTGCGAGGGGGCGCGGTGCTGGCAGCGGCGCGCGGCGAGGCCGACGCAGAGCCGATGGTGAAGGCGTCGTGCACGGCGGACGCGGCGGGGGCGCTCTCGGGGAAGCGATCGTTCCGGTGCGACGCGGGGACGAGCGATCTCGTGACGATCGGGAAGCCAGGGGCCTATCTGGAGCTCGCGATCCGGGGGGCGAGCGGCGACAAGGTGGTGCTTCGGACGCAGTCGCTCGAGGGCGGGCGCAGCCTCGACGCGAAGCTCACGGAGGACGCGGAGCTCTTCGTGACCATCGCGGGGGCGGGGACGGCGACGGTCAGGTCGATCGAGATGCGCGACGTGGAGCAGTGAGCGCGCGCAGCGGCGAGAGCGCTCAGCGGCGGAGGCGCGCGGGGCGGGTGCGCTCGGCGCCGTCGTAGAGATCGTCGATGACGACGCGCGGGCGGATCACGCTGTCCTGCTCGGCGCTCGCGGCGGCGATGGCCTTCGCGATCTCGGGCTCGGCGGCATCGGGGGGGATCCACGGCAGGCGGCGCAGCGCGGCGGCGTCCGGAGGGAGCCAGCGGAGGCTGCGCGTGACGAGGACCACGGGATAGCCGCGGCTCACGAGCTCGTCGGCGAGGCGCGCTCCACCGAGCGGGGCAGGCGGGAGATCCAGGCAGACCAGGCAGGCGTCGAACAGCTCCGTGGCGACGGCGCTGCGGGCGCCGTGGATCGACGAGGCGTCGATGAGCTCGACGTCGCCGAGGGCCGACTCGATGGCGACCGCGAGCGCGTCGCAGGTCGCGGCGCTGGCGTCGTGCGCGAGCAGCACGCGGCGCGGGCCGGACGGCGCCCTCCGCCCCGAACCCTCGTTCGACCTTCGGGGCTCCGGGTCGCCTGGCGGCGCCCTCCGCCCCGAATCCCCACCGTCGATGCTGACAAGGCGCGGATCCGCATGGCGAGAGCTCATGCACCGACCTCCCTCGGTCACGGGAGCGCGACCTCCCCTCAGGCTATCACCCCTTGAGCTCATCCTGACCACCCTTTATAGGAAGGACCTGCATCGACGTTTCACGCCGCAGCGCGGCAAGGTCAGACAAGGACAAGCACCCATGAGTCGGTTCGTCATCTCCAGCCGTTGCGAGTGCCAGGCGATCCTGTCGGCCACGCTCGATGAGCACCGGCACGTCGTCATGGGCTGGGCGGAGCGCCGGGGAGCAAGCGAGCGGGCGCCTGCGCACAGCATCAACGCGCACCTCGAGCGCTTCGATGTGGGGTGGCTGTGCCCGTTCTGCGGGCGCAATACCCTGCGAACATTCCATGTCGGGGCGCTTCGGCCTGCGCCGAGCGCCGGCTCGACCCTCTCGGGGTAGCGCCCGCTGCCCCTGCCGACCTCAGGCCGCCAGGCGGCGGAGCGCTTCGGCCAGCCGCGCCGTCACCGCGGCGCGCGCCTTCTCGCCGGCGCGCGCCTGGAGCCATCGCGCCCGCTCGAAGGCAGCGGACGCCTCCTCGTACCGGCCCATCCGGGCGAGGCGCGCGCCGAGCAGGACCCACGTCCGCGGTCGCGTCTCGTCGAGCGCGCAGGCCTCCCGGAGCAGGACCAGGGCGCGGCGGTGTTCTCCTCGCTGACGGCATCGTCGGGATCGGCGTATCAGGGCCTCGATCGGATCCTCGACTGGTGAGGACGTGGCCGCTGTCGTCTCGTCGCTGCTGAACCGGTTACGCCTGCGACTCATTCCGCCCCCTCCCGAGGAAAAGCGAACACGACGACGTCGCGGCGCCGTATCAGCCCGCAGGTGCACACTTGACGTGATGAGCACCGCGCTCACGCCCCGCGCGGAACACGTCCGGGTCGGCCCTCGCAGCCGGCCCTCAGCCTGCCTTGTCCGCCTCGACGACCTGGACCGAGGAGCCGCTCGCGCGGGAGCTGCCCATCGTGCCGAACACCCAGTCCCAGAGCGGCGAGGAGACGCCCCACCGCGCGTTCTCGCCCGTGTGGTGGTGAATCATGTGGTGCCGCTTGATCCACCGGCCCCAGCGGGAGCTCATGCGGAAGTGGTGAACTGCATAGTGCGTGCCGTCGTAGGCGAGGTAGCCAAGGACGAAGCCGATGAACAGGGGATCGACCAGGACAGGGCCGATCAGGAGGCGAAACGCAAGATAGAAGCAGGCGCCCATCGGGATGCTCGCGCCGAGCGGAAAGACCAGCCGATCCGCGTCCTGCGGGAAGTCGTGATGAACGCCGTGCAGGACGAAGTACACGCGGCGCTGCCAGGGGCGGGGGCCGACGTAGTGGAAGAGGTAGCGGTGCAGGACGTACTCGGAGAGGGTCCAGATGAGGATGCCGGTGAGGGCGAGGCCGGCTCCGTGCAGCGCGCCGACCGCGCTCTGCGCGGCGCGCACGCCGAGATAGCCGCACACCGGAAGCCAGAAGAGGAACGGCGTCGCGGGGTGGATCCGCGAGAAGCGCTCGATGAGCGGGGTCTCGAACATCCGGCAGGTGATGAGGCGTGCGGCGCGCTCCTGGGCGGACATGGCGCCCATCCAGGTACCTCATCTTGGATCTGTCGACCAGAGGCAGGCGTCGAATTGTCGACGGGCGCGGGTGCGGCGACGCGCAGCAGGATTCGCAGCGCGCGACGTCGAGATCAGCCGTCGGTCATTCCGTCCTTCCAGCGGCCCGCGCCGGTGTCCACGAGGATGGAGGCCGGGCCCTTGGTGCGCGCGGCGGCGAGCGCTTCCCCTGCGCGCCTCACGACGTCCTCGGGCGTGTCGCCGGACGGGGGGACCCAGACGGCGATGCCGGCGCTCGTGGTCCAGTCCTCGGTTCCGGGCGCGGCGCCGCGGGCGCGGAGCGCCTCCTCGACCGCGGCGCGGCCCCTCTCGCGCATGCTCAGGAGGACGCGCTCGACGACGACCATGGCGGCCCTGGGATCGACGCCGGGCAAGCACATGGCGAGCTCGTCCTGCTCCCAGCGCGCGACGAGATCGTACTCGCGGCGCGATGCGCGGAGCTCCTCGCCGAGGCAGCGGAGGAGCGCGTCGCCGATGTCGCGGCCGTGGGCCGCGTTCAGGTCCTTCATGCGGTCGACGTCGATGCGGACGACGGCGTAGGAGTCCCACGCGCGCTGCGCGCGGCGGTGCTCGCGGTCGAGGTCCTGCAGGAAGCGGCGCCGGGTCAGGAGGCCGGTCAGCGGATCGGTGGTCGCGGCCTCGGCGAGCGCGCGGGCCGCGTCGTCGGCGCGACGCTCGGCGGCGAGCTCGCGCGTGACGTCGCGCACGAGATCGATCGCGCCCGCAGGGGCGCCGGCCTCGAGCAAGGGCCGCGAGGTCCACACGAGGATCCTCGGTTCGGGCCGCACGAGCTCGATCCGCTGCGGGGCCGTCCGCGCGGCGAGGGCCGCGGCCTCGAACGCGGCACCGTCCGCCGCGGCCGCGGCGAGGCGGCGCACGACCTCTGCGCGCGTGAGGCCGAGGAGCTCCGCCGGATCCGCGCCGAGCAGGGGCGCGACGCGCGCGCCGGCCGCGCGGCAGCGGAGCTCGGCGTCGAAGAGCAGCACGGCCTCGTCGAGCGCGTCCACGAGCGCGGCGAGCGCGCGCTCGGCGGTCCAGCCCGGCCCACGTTCATCGAGCGACATCGGGCCGGATAGTACAACGATCCCGCGCCGCGCCGGATCACTTCACGCGCACGGACGTGATGGGGTGCTGCGCGGAGAGCGGGACGAGGACCCGCTCGACGAGCTCGCGCACGCGCGCGTAGCGCCGGTGGTTCGAGGCGGAGGGGTTGCGCTTGGAGTCGACCACGCCGATGCGCACGTCGAGGGTGCGGGCGTCCTCGACGCCGCCGGTGACGAACGCGTCGGGGTGCACCTTGTCGAGCTCGCGGTTGACGTCGGCGGCGGCGGGGGGGGCGCCCTCGAAGGTCACCTCGAGGGCCTCGCCGAGGCCGTTCAGGACCGCGTTCATGTTCTCGATCGGGAAGGGCTGAGCGGCGAGCCACGTGACGACGCGGCGGCGCGCGCCGAGGAGGCCGAGGCTCACGAGCACGGCGACGACGATCGGGAGCGCGGCGAGCGCGGCGAGCGCCCGGACGACGAGGGCGTCCATGCCGGCGCCGAGCGCACCGAGGAAGGCGAGGAAGAACACGGCCGAGGCGGTCGCGACGAGCGGGGGATCGGTGGCGACGCCCCAGCGCGAGGTGGTCGCGTTCATGATGCGCGTGAAGCGCGTGGACACGCTCTGGTCGGCGCGCTCGAGAGCGCCGTCAGGCGCTCCGGGGCGGGGGGCGCGGTCAGCCATCGTTGGAGTCTCCGAGCATGCGCCAGAAGAACATGCCGGCGCCGACGACGAACAGCAGTCCGGCGAGCCAGACCGAGCGCAGCGGGCCGAAGCTCAGGCCGTCGCCGGAGATGCGCATGAGGAGGTCGGTCGCGAGGAGCGCCGCGGCGAGCGCGACGATCAAGAGGGGGATGCCGGCGCGCTGGAACATGCTCGGCGGCTCGGCGGGGGGCGGCGCGATCGGCGGGCGGTGCTGCGGGCGCGCGCCGGCGGGGAGCGGCGCCGCGACGGGCGCGGTCGAGGCGGGGCGCATCGAGGCGACGGCGGCGGTGGCGGCGGGGCGCATCGAGGCGGGCGGCCGGCTCACGGGCGGCATCGAGGGGCGGCTCGCGGGCGGGGCCGACGCGGGGCCGGTGCGGGGATCGCTCGCGAGCTCGGCGTGGAGCGGCGGGGGGGTGCTGAGCTCGCGGCCGCGGGCGCTCAGCGGGCCCGCGACGGGGACCGGGGCGCGGATGCTCGCGGGCGGCGGCGGCGTGTCGGCGCTGGGGAGCTCGAGCTCCTCGCCGATCTCGGGCGCAAGAGGCCGGACGCTGAGCGGGCCGCCGCGCTGGCTGAGGACGGCGGAGCGGAGGGAGGCAGGGGCCGCGTCGAGGTCGAGCTCGAGCGGGGCGGACTCGGGGGTCTCGAGCCAGAGGTCACCCATGCGCTGCTTCACGGAGCGCGGGGACACGGACGCGGGTGGCGGCGGCGGGATCGCGGCGAACGCAGGGGGGGTGGCGTGCGAGGCCGGGGGCCCGGACGCGGGGCCGTAGGGATCGTCGGCCGCGCGCGCGCCGAACGAGGGCGCGAAGCCCATCGCGGCCTCGAGCTCGGTCCAGAAGGTCTCGATGTCCTTGGTGCGATCGCGGGGGTTGACCGCGAGCGCACGCTCGAAGACGGCGTCGACGGCGGGCGGGATGTTGATCCCCTCGGCGCGCGGGGTGGGCCGGCGGCTCGTGTCGAGCGCGGTGCCCATCATGGCCTGCGGCTCGCCCTCGATGACCTGCCGGCCGACGAGCGCCTCGACCATGGTGATCGCGAGGCCCCAGACGTCGGTCCAGGGCCCGGCCTGGCCGTAGCGCTTCGGGACCCACTGCTCGGGCGCGGCGTACGCGGGCGAGAACGCGTTGAGCTTGTCGCCGCTCGTCGCGCGCCCGACGGCCTGCTCGGCGAGGCTGCGCGCCTGGGCGATGCCGAAGTCGAGGATGCGCGGGCGCTCGGCCCCGTCCTGCATCGTGATGAAGATGTTCTCGGGCTTGAGGTCGCGGTGGATGATCGACACCGTGCCGGTCGGGCTCGGGAAACGGTGCGCGCGCGCGATGGCGTGGGCGATGGGGCGGAAGAGCTTGAGCATCTTCTGCAAGCCCATGGGCGGCTCGCCCTCCTCGCGGCGGCGATCGATGAGCTTGTCGAGCGACTCGCCCTCGAGCCACTCGAGCGCGAGGAAGGGGACGAACTGCCCGTCCTTGAGCTGGAGGACGTCGACGTGCAGCGGCCTCACGACCTCGGGGATCGAGGCGGAGAGGCGGAAGAGGAGCTCGGCCTCCTCGCGGAACTTCTCGAGGAAGAGATCGCGCTCGCGCGAGGTGCGGGCCTCCGAGACCTTGAGGCACTTGAGCGCGACCGGCGCGCGGAAGCCGCCGTGGAGCGCCCGGTAAACAACACCGAAGCCGCCCTCCGCGACCACCTGCTCGACGTGGAAATTACCCGCCTGCGTGGTCCCGACGATCCCGAAGACGTCGTCCGCCATGCTCCAGGATCGCAGCCATACCGCAGCAGGCCGCCGGACCGAAGGCTTAACCGACCTCCCCTGCCCTCAAGATCGGAGAATCCGGACGGCTCACCGGAAAGGGGGCTGGACCACACGGGGTCCTGCTCCCCAGGCCGCGCCCGCTCGGCCGCACTCCGCTCGGGACGGGTTCTTGGGGTGGGGGCGCCGTCAGGAAGGCGCGCCGGTGGGAGCGAGAGGCTCAGGACTTGAGGTGGGAGGAGGCCTCGCGCTGAGCCTTGTCGTCTTCCTGGAGGATCGTGAAGACGAGGCCGGCGCCGATGATCGGGAGCAGCCAGATGAGCTGGGCTTGCCAGACCTTCTGCTTTCGCTCGTACATGCGGCTGCGGAAGACGCGCACGGTCAGGTGGAGCTGGAAGGCCACGATGGCCAGGACCGCTGCGCCGAGGATGATTTCGAAGATCGTCATGGGATGGGGGGAGCCTAGCCATCCGGCCGGGGCCCGCAAGACGGGGCCGGATGCCGATGATCAGAAATCCCTGGCGGGATTTCTGACGGGCAGCACTAGAGTACGCGCGTGCGTCGGTTCGGGCCCGGGCCGGGATTGCGGATCGCGGCGGTCGCGGTGCTCGCCGCGGGCGGCGCGTGGAGCGCGGGGGCCTGCTCGACGCCTTCGTCGAGCGTCGACGGCGGAGATCTGATGGGGGTCTTCGAGCGCGACGGGGGGGAGGACGCGGGGGCGGACGGGGCGGCGGAGGGAGGTGCGCGGCGCGCGGGGCGGGACGCGGGGGCGGACGGGGGCGCAAAGGCGGCGATGAGCGCGGCGCCGGCAGCCTCGCAGGCGCCGCTCGCGGTGCGGCCGCCGGCCGAGGGGAGCTGCGTCGGGGTCGAGGGGCAGCCCGACCGGGAGGTCCGGAAGACGCTGGGGAGGCCGCCGTGCCGGGCGGCGCAGGTGCTCGAGTGGCGGGACGCGGAGGGGTCGCCGCGGTACGCGTGCGTGTACGCGCCGGCCGGCGTGGAGACGCGGGCGCCGCTGCCGCTCGTGATCTTCTTCCACGCGGAGGACGCGGGGCCGACGAGCGTCGAGAAGCAGACGGGGCTGAAGAAGCTCGGAGCGACGCTCAACATGACGGGAGATCCGGCGCACGCGGGGTTCATCGTGCTCGCGCCGCAGGGGCGCGCGCTCCGGCGCGGCAAGCCGGGCGCGGTGTTCGACACGGCGTACACCGGGCCGGACAACGTCGACGTCGCAGTGGTGGACCACTTCGTCGGGGAGCTACAGGGGCGCGGGCTCGTGGACCGGGCGCGGGTGTACACGCTGGGGGCGTCGCGCGGGGGGCACATGGCGGCCACGTACGCGATGGCGCGCGCGGACCGGATCGCGGCCTTCGCGACGTACGGGAGCGACGGGCCGACGGCGACCTGGTCGTGCCCGGGGCCGCCGCCGCCGGCGATGGTCGTGTACCGCGCGTGCGACACGGTGTTCCCGTGCGAGTCGGTGGAGCGCTGGCTCCGGGCCCGGGACGAGCTCTCCGCCGAGACGCCCTCGCTGCGGCTGGGCGAAGCCACGCGGGAGGAGCCGCACTGCGCCCTGAAGAACCGCTGCTCCGAGGCCAAAGGGTCGAGCCTGCACGCCCGGTGGCCCAAGGCGCGCGAGCAGGACATCCTGCGCTTCCTCGCCGGGCACGCCCTGGCGATCTCGCCCTGACCCGCCGGTCAGCTGGGCCGTATGGCAGAACCGGCGCAAGACATGCGCCCCGCGATTGAGCCAGGCGGGCCTTCGGCGTAAGGTGGGGCGCGATGTCTCAGGCTCAGGCCATCCTCACCCCGCTCCCGGTCGGCACGTCCATTACACCTGGTACCCTCAGGGCCGAGATGGAGGCGCGCCGCGCCGCCGGCCGCCGCTTCGAACTGCGCGAGGCGATCGGTCTCACCGTCCCCCTCTGCACCCACCTCGCCGCGCTGCACGCGCAGGGCAGAGCGTACTACATACATCCTTCCTCGCTCGCCTACGACGCGTCGGGCGTCGTCACCGTCCTCGAGGAGCGCGCCCACACGCCGCCCGCGCTGCCACGCGATCGTGCGTGCCTCGCGCCGGAGGAGCGCAAGGGCGCCGAGGGCGACGGGCGCGCGAGCGTGTTCGCGATCGGCGCGATCCTCTACGAGCTCTTGACGGGCGGCAGCGTGGGGCCGGGCATGCGGCGGCCCTCGGAGGTCGTGCCAGACATGCCGCCGGCGCTCGAGGTGATCATCGGCAAGGCGCTCGTGGCGGATCCGAAGCACCGCCCTGCCGACCTCAGCGCGCTGGCGCAGGCGCTGCACAACGTGGCGCCCGGCGCCTCGGTCGCGCCGCCGGCGGTGGACGGGGACCTGGTCGACTCGGAGGGCTTCGACGTCGACGTGTCGATGTCCATGATCCCGCCGCCGCCGCAGGGCGCGGGCACGGCGATCCCGGCGGCGCCGGGCGTGCCGCGGTTCCAGGCGGTGTCAGGGGACGGGCCGTTCACGGTCGCGATCCCGACTGCGCAGCCCTCGGCGCGGCGCGCCGACGATCCGACGCAGCGGCTCGCGGACATGAAGGCCGCGCTCGAGTCGGATACGCGGCCGCGCTACGTCGTGATCAAGGACGGCATGGATCACGGGCCGTTCTCGTCGGTGGAGCTGCTGCAGCAGATCGCGTCGGGCTCGTTCACGGGGCAGCACGTGCTGCGCGACACGTTCTCGGGCGACGAGCGCTTCATCCAGGACTGGGAGGAGTTCGCGCCCTTCGCGGAGCAGGCGAAGCTGAACCGCGACATCGTCCAGGAGAAGAAGGCGCTCGAGGCGACGGTCACCGCGGAGAAGCAGGGGACGCAGTACAAGGCGCTGATCGGGATCGCGCTGATGGGCGTCATCGCGGCGGCGGGCGCTGGGTGGTGGTACCGGGCGCGCGCGAGCCGCGAGCGGGAGCTCGCGGTGCAGGGGGCGACGGAGCGGATCGCGGTCGAGGTCGACGCGGGGCTCGCGGGCGCGAAGCCGGGGGCGCCGGGGGCGGCCGGCGGCGGGGCGCGGCCGGGCGGAGGGAGCTATCCGGTGCTGGGCGGCGGGATGAGCTGCGAGGCGGCGCAGGCCCGCTACGTCGAGGAGTACAAGATGGGCGGCGCGGAGACGCCTCCGGACCTGACGGCGGGCGCGTACGGGGCAGTGCTGAACCGCGGGAGCTACCTCAACGCGTGCGGCGTGCCCTCGAACATGGCGGTGAACATCTGCGCGGCGGTGCAGAACGGGCGCGCGGTGGGCGTGTCGGTCTCGACCGATCCGCCGAACGCGGGCATCGCCTCCTGCGTCGCGGGTCAGGTCCGCGGGATCGCCTTCCCCGCGCACCCGCGGCTCGACGTCACCCGGACGACGTTCGCTGCGAACTGACCCGGCGCGGGCGCCCGCGCCTCTCATCACCGCGGACCGCCGGACGGCGCCACGGCCCCCAGACCCCGGATGACCCAGCGATGATCCAGGTCGAGCGGCTCACGAAGAGCTTCGGCGGGATGCCGGTGCTCCGCGGGGTGGACCTGTCGGTGCCGCGCGGGTGCCTCTACGGGCTCATCGGGCCAGGGGCGGCGGGCAAGAGCGTGCTGCTCAAGATGATCACGGGGCTGCTCCGGCCCGACGGGGGGCGGGTGATCGTGGACGGCAAGGACGTGCACGCGCTGAGCGAGCTGGAGCTCCAGGCGTTCCGATTGAAGTTCGGGATGCTGTTCCAGAACAACGCGCTCTTCGACTACATGACCGTGGGCGAGAACATCGCGTTCCCGCTGCGGCGGCTGCACGATATGCCCGAGGACGAGATCGCGGAGCGCGTGGCCGAGCGGCTGCGCGTGGTGTCGCTCGCCGGCTTCGAGGACCGGGCGCCGGCGGGGCTCTCGGGTGGCCAGAAGAAGCGGGTGGGCGTGGCGCGCGCGACGATCACGCGGGGGGAGATCGTGCTCTACGACGAGCCGGCGGCGGGGCTCGATCCGGTGACGTCGCAGCGGATCTTCGAGCTGCTCCGCAAGGAGCAGCGGGCGACGGGCGCGACGGTGGTGATGGTCTCGAGCGACCTCGACCGGCTGCTCACGGTGACGGATCGGGTCGGGATGCTCTACCGGGGGCGGCTGCTCTTCGACGGGACGACGGAGGAGGCCAAGGCGAGCCGCGATCCCTACGTGCGGCAGTTCGTGCACGGGCTGACCGAGGGGCCCCTGTAGATCGGCGGTAGCATCTTGTCCCCGGCCCGCGGGATTGGGGTAGAACGCGGCGGCCCATGCCTCGCCTCCGCGAGGAGATCCTCGCCGCCCTCCGACCCGACTCCGCCATCTGGCGCCGCGCCCTCTCGGCCGGCGTCAGGCTGGGCCCAGGGCCGTGGCTGAAGCACAGCCCGCCGGCGTTCGGCGCGGCGTTCGCCGCGGCGATGCCCGCCAGGCGGCGCCTCCTGGAGCAGAACCTGCGCCGCGTCCGCGGGCCCCGGCCGGCCATCGTCGACTTCCTGGACGCCTCAGCCGTGTTCGCGACCTACGCGAGCTGCTTGACCGAGGCGCTCTTGCTCGCGAGCGGCCGCGGCTACGAGCTCAAAGGGCGATCGCGCGGGCTCCCGTACTACCTGGACGCCGCGGCGCACGGCCGCGGGATCGTGCTCGCGACGGCGCACACGGGCGGCTGGGACATCGCCGGCCAGATCCTCGGGGCGGTGCACGAGGGCGGGATCGTGGTCGCGATGCGGCCCGAGCGCGATCCGGGGGCGCGCGCGATCCAGGACGAGGCCCGGTCGCGCGCGGGCGTGAAGGTCGTGCACGTGGGCGAGGGCGCGCTGGACGCGCTGCCGCTCCTCTCGCACCTGCGCCGCGGGGCGATCGTGGCGATGCAGATCGACCGGGCGCCGTCAGGGATGCGGACGCGCGAGGTGCCCTTCCTCGGCGAGCGCGCGCGGGCGCCCGAGGGCCCGCTGGTGCTGGCGTCGCTGAGCGGGGCGCCGATCCTGCCGGTGTTCACGCACCGGCTGGGCTTCCTCGAGTACGAGGCCGTGGTGTCCCCGCCGATCTGGCTTCCGCGGCGGCCCACGGACGCCCAGCGCGACGCGGCCGCCGCGGAGATGATGGGCGCGATGGAGCGCTTCGTCCGCGCCCACCCGACGCAGTGGTTCCACTTCGAGGACTAGGGGGCAGGGCCCCCGGCCCGTCGAAGACTACGTCGGCGCGAGCGCGAGGGTGCGGGCGTTGTCGGGGACCTGCGTGAGGAAGCGCTCGCGCGCGGCGGCGTCGCTGATCCTGGCGGCGCGGCCCAGCAGGTGCGCGCGCGCCGCGGACAGCGCGGAGCTGGCCTCGGACGCCTCGCCCGCCGCGGACAGCGCCTCGGCGTAGGCGAGGCGGACCAGGGACTCGCCCTCCTCGAGCGAGCCCAGCGCGAGCAGCTCGGCGTGGGCCTGCCGCGCCGCCTCCAGCGCCTCGGCGGCGCGGCCCCGGGCGAGCAGGATCCGCGAGAGCATCGCGAGCGCGGCCGCGCGCAGCGCGGGCGCGACCTTGAGCATCTCGACGGCGGCGCGGGCCTCGCGCTCGGCGCGCTCCAGGTCGCCGGCGAGGAACTCGATCTCGGCCAGGTAGTGGCGCCCGACGCCCTCGGTGCGCGGCTCGCCCTGGCGGTGGAACGCGTCGATGGCGCGCTGCTCGACCACGCGGGCCTCGTCGAGCCGGCCGCGCAGGGCGAGCGTGTGGCCGAGGTTGTGCAGCACCACGGTCTCGATGTCCTCGAGGCCCATGCGGGTGGCGGCGGCGAGCGCGGAGCGCAGGGTCTCCTCCGCGCCCTCGAAGTCGCCGAGCTCGGTGCGGATGAAGCCGATATTGGAGCGGACGACACACGCGTTCCGGTGGTCCCCCGCGATCTCGTAGCCCTCGAGGGACAGCTCCAGCTTCTCGAGGCAGGCGCCGGGATCGCCTGCGGTCGAGGCGCGGATCGCGCGCATCTGCTGGAGCATCGCGGCGACCGCCGGATCGCGGGCGGGGGGCTCGGAGTCGGCGCGATCGAGCAGGTCGATGAGCTCGTCGGCCTGCGCGTAGCGGCCGCCGAACACGAGGTAGGTCGCGCACCAGCCCAGGCAGATGATCTGGGCGCGCCGCGCGTTGTCGCCGGCCGCGGCCACGCCGGCGAGCGCCACCCAGCCCGCCACGCGGTCGAACGCGCCGAGCCGGCCGGCGGCGATCACCGCCTGCGTGATCGCGCGGAACCACGCCGGAGACGCGGCCGGCAGGAGCGTCACCGCCTCGTTGGCCTGCTGCTCGGCGGACGGGAGCTCCGCGCGCCAGACGTAGATCTCGGCCTCGACGAGGCGGATCGCGCCGAGCTCCTCGCCGGCGGCGCCGCACTGCACGGCGAGCTCGGCGCGCTCGAGCGCGGGGCCGAGGTCGTTCGCCTCGAGCGCCTGCTCGGCGGCGCGCCGGTACCAGCGCACCGCGCGGGCGGGCTCGCGGCCGCGGCGGAAGTGCTCCGCCATCGACATCGCGTCGGTGTGGCCCGTGCGCTCCAGCCACTCGCCCGCGAGCTTGTGGCCGAGCACGCGGTCCTTCTCGGTGAGGGTCGCGTACGCGGCCTCGCGGACGATCGCGTGGCGGAAGACGTACTCGCGCGGGCCGAGGCCCGCCGCGCCGGCGGAGGCGATGAGCTCCCGGGCCGCGAGCGCCTCGAGCCACTCCTCGATCTGGCGGTGCTGCGCGTCGCCGCCGAGCAGCGCGGCGACGCCGAGCTTCGAGAAGCGGTCGCCGAACACGCTCGCGGCGCGCAGCACGCGCTTGGCTTCGAGGCCCTCGGCGTCGAGGCGGGCCTCGACCGTGCCGAGCACCGAGTCGGGCAACGCGTCGCGCTTGCCGGCGGCGACGGCGCGGATGAGCTCCTCCAGGTAGAAGGGGTTGCCGTCGGAGCGCTCGACGACCTCCGCGACGAGGTCCGCGGGGGTCGCCTCGCCGAGCACGCCGCGCACGAGCTTCTCGCAGGCCTTGGGCGGCAGCGGGCCGAGCTTGATGACCTGCACCTCGCGGTCGGCCCAGAGCGCGGGGAACTGCTTGTGCACCTCGGGGCGGGCGAGCACGAGCAGCATGAGCGGGAGGTCGCGCAGGTTGCGCAGGGTCGCGTCGATGAGGCGCACCGTGGCGGCGTCGCCCCAGTGGAGGTCCTCGAGCACGAGCAGCACCGGCTGGACCGCGCACATCGCGGAGAGCCAGTCCTCCCAGGCGGCGCGGGTGGCGTCGCTCATCATCATCGCGTTCTCGCGCGCCGCGCGCAGCCCGGCGGTCTCGCCGTCGGGGAACGGCGTGTTCGTCAGCTCGCCGAGGAACGCGGCGACGCGGCTCAGCGCGGCGCCGTCGAGGTGGCGGCCCACCTGACGCTTGAGCTTCCTGCAGCGCGCCTCGATCGGCTCGCCGTCGCGGATGCCGGCGGCCCTGCGGATCGCGTCCGCGATGATCCCGTAGGGCGAGCCGACGGCGACGGAGCTCGCGCGGCCGACGAGCACCTCGACCGTGTCGGGCTGGCGGAACACGCACGCCATGAACTCCAGCCGGAGCCTGGACTTGCCGGAGCCAGCGGGTCCGACCACGAGCACCGCGCTCGCGAGCGACTCCGAGACGCAGCCGGAGAAGACGCCCTCGAGCATCGAGAGCTCGCGGCTGCGGCCGACCCAGGGGCTGGGCTTGCCGAGCAGGAGCGGCGCGCCCTCGTGGAGCGCGGCCTCGGCGGCGATGAAGCGACCCTCCGCGTCGGAGCTCACCGTGAAGCGGGCGCCCAGCATCTCGGCCGTGACATGATCGAGGCGGACGCAGCCGGGGCGCGCGGCGCGGAGCGCGCCCACGCCGCGCTCGATCACGTCGCCCTCCAACAGCTTGGAGGACGCGACGCCGCGGCCGGTCGCCACGCAGATGGGCACGTCGGGGAAGCGGGCGAGCAGCGCGAGCGCGCACCGGGCGGCGCGCTCGGCGCGGTCGACGGCGCTGCCGGCGCCGGAGATCAGCGCGATGAGCGATCCCCCGCCGAGCTCGACGAGGTGCGCGCCGAAGGGGGCCATGATCTCGCGCAGCTCGCCGGCCTCGGCGCGCGTCGACAGGGGCGGGGCCTCGGCCGCGCCGCGCGGGGGCACCTCGTCGGGATCACCGGCGAGCACCACGCTGACGAGCCGCTGCTCGGTGAGGGTCAGGCTGTCCGGCGCGCGCTGGCTCACGGCCTCGGGCGCGGACGCCAGCGTGGAGCGCTCCTCGGGCAGGGCCCAGGCCGCGAGCACGCCGTCGAGGCGCGCGAGCTCGGACGCCACCTCGCCGGCGTCGCGGGGCCGGGCCTCCGGGTTCTTCGCGAGCATGCGCGCGACGAGGCGCTCGAGGGGCTCGGGGATCTCCGGCCGGAGCTCGCGCAGGCGCGGCGGCTCGTGGAAGAGCAGCTTGGCGAGCGCGGCCATCATGTGCGCGCCCTCGAACGCGGGGCGGCCGGTGAGGCATTCGAACGCGACGCAGCCGAGCGAGAACACGTCCGCGGTCGGGCTCTGCACGATCTGGCCCTCGATCTGCTCCGGGGCCATGAAGCCCGGCGTGCCGAGGATCCCGCCCGTGTACGTCAGCCGGGTCGTCTCGCGCTCGGGCCGGGCGATGCCGAAGTCGAGCACCTTGAGGCGGCGCACGTCGCCGGCCACGAGGAAGAGGTTCGACGGCTTCACGTCGCGGTGGATGACGCCCTTCGCGTGGGCGAAGCCGAGCGCGTCCGCCGTGCGGCGCAGGACCGCGAGGCTCTCGATCGGCGAGAGCGCGCGGCGCGAGAGCCGCGCCGAGAGGTCCTCGCCCTCCAGCCACTCCATCGCGAGGTACTGCTCGCCGTCGTCCGTCGCGCCATGCGCGACGTAGCGCACGATCCCCGGGTGGTTGAGCTCCGCCAGGATCCGCGACTCGCGGTCGAAGCGGCCGGCGTCGAACGCGTCATGGCGCCGCAGGACCTTGAGCGCGACCGTCGAGCCGTCGAGGCGATCGGCGGCCCGGAAGACGGTGCCCATCCCGCCCGAGGCCGCCTCCCTCTCGATGACGAAGCGGCCTCCGATAATGGCGCCGACCTCCACGCGGATAGTGCCCCTCTAGGGCAGGAAGACGGTCACCGAGCCGATGTTCGGCTGGCCCTGATGGTGGTGGTGGTGAGGGCCGTCATCATCGCCCTCGTCATCCTGCCACGGGGCGCGGCACTTGGGAAAGCTGCCGTCCGGGCGCGGTTTGCCGCAGACGTCGTCGCACTCGCCGATCACGTCCATCACGCAGTCGTCGATCGACGGCCCGCAGACCCGCGGGATCTGCGTCTGGCCGGGCGAGAGGCACGCGAAGAGGCGCTGCGGCCACGCGAAGATGTCGCCGAAGTACGTGGCCTCGCGGCTCGGGTACGCGGCCCGCTCCGCCGGGGTCGACCCGAGCGCGTGGTGGTTGCCGCGGATCGAGATCAGCACCGGCAACCCGGCGTAGTCGACGCGTGACATCACGCACCCCGAGACCCAGGATCTGCACAGCGGCCCGCAATGCCCGTTCGGCAGGCCCCACTGGGGCGCGAGGCCGATCTCGCCGTCGAACCCGTAGGTGACACCGGCCACGTCCACGTCGATGTGCGCGCCTTCGGGGAGCGCGCAGCTCACGATGTACTTGAGGACCTCCCGCGCCGCCGGGTCCTCCAACGCGAGCGAGATCAGCGAGTTACCCGTCAGCGCGTTGCCCGTCAGCGCGTTGCCCGTCAGCGCGTTGCCCGTCAGCGCGTTGCCCGTCAGCG
>CAYQYG010000009.1:44962-50193 GCA_964421485.1 uncultured Polyangiaceae bacterium
CGTTCTGCACGATCTTCGCCTCCTCGGCCTCGCCCACGGGCTCGTCCTCGTCCGAGGGCGATCCGAGACACGCGGCCTGCAGAAGAGACACAACAGTCACGAGCGCGAGTGCGAGTCCCGAGGTGGTTTTCATAGGTCGTAATCGATTCTTAGACCATGCCTCGGGATCGATATCAACTTCTCTTCAAAGTCATCGTACGGACGGTCGCAGGAGGTTTTACATGGGCGCACAGGCGCACAGCACCTAGCGCACTCTGTGCCCAGGGCACCGCGCCGCGCTGAACGACGGTCCACCACATCGATGGAAAGCCCTTGTGCACAAGCCTTTCGGCGCCGTCCAGCCGGCGACCGGACCGGAGCCCTCAACACACAAAGAGCAGAGAGCGTGAGAAATTGAAGTGAGAGCGCGTAATGCATCGAGTGGGGCGGATCGCGCGCGGAGCCCAGATGAGGACCGGCGCTCGGGAGCGGCTCAGCGGGCGGCGTCGCGCTCGATGAGCGCGCCGACGGCTTTCGCGACCGCGACGAGATTCACCTGGACCTGACCCACGAGCACCCGCTCCACTGCGCCGCCGACCGCGCGCGCGAGCAGCCGCGGGACGCCGGGGATCCTCGTCGCGTCGCACGTGAGGCCGCCGCGGATCTCGAGGCGCGTGCCGCCGGGGACATCGAGGAAGCGGTTCTCGCCCGAGCTCGCCACGGCGCCGGGGAAGACGTTCACCTCGGTTCGCCAGGTGACGGAGAAGGTCGCGGCGTGCCAGGTGGCGTGGTCGAGCCAGCGCAGCATCGACTCGCTGAGCACCGCGCGCGCGGCGCTCGGGATGTCGCCGCCGCCCGTCCACTCGTTGACGAGGTGGACCTCGCCGTCGCGCTCCTCGCGGCGGACGACGCGGACGGCGCGGATGTTCGGCAGGTGGGCCGCGAGCTCCGGGAGGCGGTCGCGGTAAGCCTCGAAGACGCGCTCGCGGGGGAGCGGCAGGGTCACGTCGGCGCGGATGTCCATGGGCATCCGTAGCCGCGCGGCGGACCGGCGTCACCGCCCACCGGGCGCTCCGCCGCGGATGTGGTATCGAGGCGCGATGCGCCTCCGTCCGCCTCGCCGCCCTGCGCTGTGGAGCCTGTGGCTCGCCGCGGCCCTGGCGGCAGCCGGGTGCGGGGCCGAGGACGGGCGCCGCCCGTGCGCCCCGGGCGACGCGGCCTGCCTGCCGCTCGTGGCCTCCGACTTCGCGCCGCGCGACCCGCGCATCGTGGGCCCAGGGATGCTCGGCGGCGCCCTGCCCCACTGGCCGATGTTCCGGCACGACGCGCAGCACTCCGGCAGGAACGTCGTGGCCCCGCCGCCTGCGGGCGCGCTCCAGTGGACCTTCTTGACCGAGGGGGAGATCTGGTCCTCCCCCGCGATAGGCCTCGACGGGACGGTCTACGTGGGCTCGCTGGACCGGCGGCTCTACGCGATCTCGCCGGCCGGCAAGCTCAAGTGGAGCTTCGAGACGCTCGGCTCGATCTTCTCTTCGCCCGCGGTGGCCGGCGACGGCACGGTCTACGTCGGCTCGGTCGACGGCCACCTCTACGCGCTCAAGGACGGGCGGATGAAGTGGACCGTGCGCGTGCACAACTGCGCGTTCTCGTCGCCGGCCCTCGGCCACGACGGGACGGTCTACGTGGGCTCGAACGCGTGGAAGCTCTACGCGGTGACGCCGGACGGGCAGATCCGCTGGGAGTTCGCGGCCAGGGCAGGGATCTCGGCGACGCCGACGATCCTGCCGAGCGGCGTGGTGCTGGTGGGCTCCGACGACGCGTCGGTCTACGCCGTGGGGCGGGACGGGGCGCAGATCGGGCGCGTGGAGACGAAGGGGCCGGTGCGCTCCTCGGCGGCGGTGGGCGCGGACGGCACGATCTACGTGGGCTCGGATGACGGGGCGCTCTACGCGATCTCACCCGACGGGGCGCCGCGCTGGGCGTTCGCGGCGATGGCGCCGGTGCAGTCTTCCCCCGCGATCGCACCGGACGGGACCATCGTGGTCGGCGCAGCCGATCGGAGCGTCTATGGCATCTTGCCGACGGGGCAGCTCCGTTATCGGTTCCCCACGGAGGCGCCGGTCGCGTCCTCGCCGGCGATTGCGGCGGATGGGACCGCGTTCGTGGGCTCCGACGACGGCACGCTGTACGCGATCTGGCCGAACGGGCAGCTCCGCTGGTCATACAAGACCGGGGGCGTCGTGTTCTCGTCCCCGGCGCTCGCTCCGGACGGGGCGCTCTACGTGGGCTCGACGGACGGGCGCCTGTATGCGTTCCGATGAGCCGCGCCGCCGCGCCTCGCGGGTTGACGCGCGGGATCCTACTTTTTAGAACGTGCGTGATGAAGGGTCACGCGCGCCACCTGATGACCGAGCGGGTGCTGGCCGTCGCGCCGAGCACGACGATCGCGGACGTGCTGCGAATGTTCGCCGCGGACGGTCTGAGCGGTGCGCCGGTGGTCGATGAGACGGATCGGGTGGTCGGGTTCCTGAGCGAGACGGATCTGCTCGGCGCGCTCCTGCGGGGCGAGCCCGAGCGACAGACGGCGGGCGACGTGATGACGCAGCCCGCCGTCGTGGCGGACGAGTTCATGACGACGGACGAGGTGATGGAGCTCCTCCGGGAGCAGCGGATTCACCACCTGCCGGTGGTCCGGGAGGGGCGCCTGGTCGGCATCATCACGCCGCAGGACATCCTCCGGTACTTCGTGCGCCGGGTGCTGCCGCCGCCGGACGGGACCGCTTGAGCCGCTAGGCGCTGCGGTCGATCTGGTAGCGCGCGCGCTCGGCGCCCTCGATCTCGACGACGATCCTCTTCGGGTCGAGGCGCACGATCGCGTGCGCGGCGGCGGGGCGGCCGGGGGCGTCATCGTCGAGGTTCTCGATAAGGCTCTGGAGCGTGACGTACGGGATGCCCTCGATGACATCGACGTGGTTCCAGTGCAGGTGGCCGTTGAAGACGGCGAGCACGCCGTGGCGCTCGAAGAGGGCGCGCAGGGCGCGGCGCTCCCGCACGAGGCAGATGTGCGGGCTGCCCTCGAACCAGCGGTTGCCGCGGAGGTCCTGATCCGCGGCGCTGTGGTGCATCAGCACGACCGTGGGGAGCGTCGCGCCCGCGAGGTCCTCGGCGAGCCACGCGAGCTGCTCGTCGCCGACGGAGACGTCGACGTCCTTCCGCTCGCGGGTGTGGAGGACGACGAAGTGGAAGCCGCCGCGATCGAAGGCGTAGTGGAGGCGCGTGACCTCGGGGCGGGCCCAGGCGGAGAGCAGGTCGTCGGGGGTGAGGTGGATCAGGTCATGGTTGCCGGCCACGTGGAAGAGCTCGGCCTGGACGCCCTGGAGGATGCCGACGCACACGGCGTAGCGGTCGCGGTCGGCGGCGGGGCCCTCGTCCTCGATGTCGTCGCCGAGGTTCACCACGAGGTCGGGGCGCACCGCGGCGTTCATCCGGTCGACGAAGGCGCGGGTGAGCGCGGGGGCCTCGCCCGTGAGCTTGCGGAGCTTGCCCCCGAAGGACGCCTGCGGGCCGAAGTGGAGGTCCGAGACGAGCGCGACGACGAGCTCCATGCTCAGCCGGTCTTCGAGCCGCCCATGCACGGCGGGGAGCGGAAGCCGTCCTCGCCCTGGCGCTCCCACTCCTCGGGCGTCATCGTCCGGATGGAGAGGGCGTGCATGCCCGTGGCGAAGTGCTCGCGCAGGAGCTCGTGCACGGCGCGGTGGCGCTGCAGCGTGCCCAGGCCGGCGAAGGCCTGGCTCACCACGAGGACCTTGTAGTGCGACTCCGATCCCGGGGGCACGCCGTGCAGGCGGCTCTCGTCCTCGATGTGGAGGTGCACCGGAGCGAGCGCGCTCGAGAGCTTCCTGCGGATGGCCTCTTCCCTCGATGGCTTCATGGCGCGCGGAGCTTAGCACCGATGCGTCACGAGCCGTCACGACGCTGCGCTCTTGACGCCGCTCCGGCCGGCCGCGACGCTCGCCGGGATGAACCGCCTCGTGTCCGCTGCGCTCGCCGTGCTCTTGCTCCCTCTGCCCGCGTGCTCCGGAGACGACGACGGCGGGTCCGGGGGAGACGGCGGCCACGGCGGGTCGGCGCCGCGGCCGACCGGCGCGGTCGCCATGGAGGTCTACGCGACCATGGAGCAGGCGTGCCCGCCCGGGAACGTGCACATCAACATCGGGAACGTGCAGAGCGCGCCGCCGCAGACCGTCGTCGACGGCGAGGATGGGGCCTCCGTGGCGTGCGCGGTCGTCCCGTCCGGCGACAAGCTCCAGGCGTCCGGCTCGATCGAGCGGGCGGAGCTCTCGTTCTCGTTCTCGGGCGTCGAGACCGACGGGACGAGCGCGCTCGGCACGGTCAGCTTCGCCGATCCGGCGACCGGGGTGCGCTACGAGAGCCCCGCGAGCTCTCGGTGTGTGTTCCAGTTCGCGCCCGGCACGGACCAGGGCGTGTCGGCCGGCAGGATCTACGTGCAGTTCGACTGCTCCGACCTGGTGAGCGAGCAGGATCCGACCGAGTCCTGCTCGTCGCGCTACGGGTACGTGCTCCTGGAGAGCTGCGCCGCCGGGCCCTGACGCCGGGTCAAGGCGCGCAAAGACGGCGCGCAGGGATCGAAGGGATTGCGGGGCGACCGCGCAGCGGATAGACCACGCCGCGCATGTCCTCCACGCGGCCCGCAGCCCTCCTCGTCGCGGCCCTCGCCCTCGCCGCCTCCGGCTGCAGCGACGACGCCACCTCGACCGCCGTCGCCGGGCCGACCGGGAACCCCAAGCTCGCGATCCTGAGCCCCAAGGACGGCGCGTGCGTCGCGATTGGCTCGGGCATCGACGCGACGATCCCGGTGGAGATCAAGGTCGAGAACCTCTACCTCCGGCCCCCGGGCGCGTGCGGGGTGTACAAGCAGTGCGGGCACCTCGTCCTGCGCGTGAACGGCGTCGAGAACAACCGGGGCTCGGCGACGGTCATCGACGTCCTCCTGCGCAAGCTCGCGGATCGCTACGCGGGGCTCACGATCTCGGTCGAGGTGATCAACGACGCGGGTGAGCCCATCCTGGCGGTGCTCACGGACGGCGCGGAGCCCGCGCCGCTCATGCGGTCGGTCACCGTGACGACGCAGGTGGCCTGCGAGGGCGGCGGCGGCGGCAGCGGCGGCTCGGGCGGCAGCGGCGGCAGCGGCGGCTCGGGCGGCAGCGGCGGCAGCGGCGGCGGCAGCGGCG
>CAYQYG010000010.1:0-3855 GCA_964421485.1 uncultured Polyangiaceae bacterium
GCCGTAGTCCCGGCCCCGGGAGGTGAGGGCCCCCTCGGTCCCCGGGGCCGGACGTCGTCGCCCGGCACGACCTCGGATCCACCACGGCATTTTCATGCCGGGTGGTGCGCCCCGGCGCATGGGGTCTGTGAATTTCTCTCTCTCTCTTGCTCCGTGGAGGAACCTCGCTTCTTTCAGGACTGGCCGAGGTGCGCCGCGAGCTCCTCCGCAACCCACTCGAAATCGCTGTCGTCGAACGCCGTCGCCGGAAGCTGCCTCATTCGATCCACGAGGCCCTCGGCGCCCCCATCCTTCAGCATTCGAAAGATCCGCGCGCGGCGGCAGACCGTCTCCAGGAGCTCCCGCTGGGCGGGCTCGCGCTGCATCGCCTCGGGGTGGAACTGGGTGGTGATCACGTTCCAGCGCTCGGTGGCCTCGATGGTCGAGCGCCTGGTCACGTCGTCCCAGACCGTGCCCGTGACGGCGAACCCGTCGCCGGGCTTGTCGACGGCCTGGTGGTGATAGCTGTTCGTGAGCACGCTGTCGGCGCCGCCCAGCACCCTCGCGATCTGGCTGCCTGCGGAGAGCACGACGCGGTTCTCGAAGGCGACGGCGCCGTCGGGCCCGCGCACGATGAACGGCTCGGCGCCGTCGATCGCGAAATCGGACTGGCGCTGGCTGAGGTGCGAGAGCCCCTCGGCCTGCACGTCCTGCACGAGGGAGCCGCCCGTGGCGGCGTTCCATAGCTGGTGGGAGCGGCAGATGCCGAACATGAATGCGGGCGTCTCCATGGCCGCGAGCGCGAAGTCGGCCTCGAAGCGATCGCGCGGGTAGTTGGTGTCCTCGGCGCGCTCGTTCTCCTCGTCGTAGATGGCCGGATCGACGTCGTCGCCGCCGGGGCCGATCACCCCGTCGAGCGCGGCGGCGAGCGCGCCCGCGGCGATGTCGCGGCCGTCGCCGCCGGCGAGATCGGCGCAGGGCGGGATCAGGACCGGGCGGCACCCGGTCCTCACGCAGAGCGCGACGAAATTGGCGACCTCGCCGTCCTGCCCCGGCAAGAGCTTGCGCGGCTCCGAGGCGACGATCCCCACGCGCGGGAGCGCGGCCCCGCGGAGCGCGAGCGCCGTCACGCCGCGGCGGGAGAGCGCGCCCTCCAGCGCGCCGAGCGTCTCGGGCCCGGCGATCCCGTCGACGGTGATCGCGGACCGCACCTGGAATGCCCGCACCGCCCCCTCGGTCCGCTCCCCGAAATAGCCGTCGAGCGCGCCGGGATCCAGCTCCTGCGCGTCCTCGAGCTCCGAGATCTTCCTGAGCATCGATAGCATTGATAGCATCGATTGCAGGATCCAGACCGCCCCGTCGCGGAGCCCCTTCGCGAGCACCTCCGGCGCGCCCGCCCCTGCCGGCGCCGCGAGCCCCCACGAGGCGAGCTGCCCGAGCGCGTCCTCCTGGTCCGAGAATGCGCCCGCCTCCCGCACCGCGGCCACATACGCGCGGAAATCGGCGCTCGGCCCGGGCAGGAGGATGTCGACCTCCGCCCCCTCGAGGCGGACGCTGGTGGTGTGGCTCTCGGCGGCGGACAAGGGATTCGAAGGCATGGATGATCTCGCAGGTGGAGAGTGCAATGAATCGCTGCAATCGAGAGGGTCAGGGCGGGCTCGCCCGGGGCGGCGGGGTGGGCCCGAGGCCCCAGACGACCACCGACGCGTCCGCGCCGCCGGTCGCGAGGCGGGCGCCGTCGGGGGAGAAGGCGAACGAGATCGGGCGGTGCTCGGGGATCTTGCCGCGCGCGGCGAGGCCCCCGGTCGCGACGTCCCAGAGATCGACCTCCCCCTCGGCGAGGGTCGCGAGCAGGGCGCCGGACGGGGAGAACCGCGCCTCGGGGTTTGGGGCGTAGGGCGCGCCGCGCGGAGCGGGCCCCGGAGCGCCGGATGTCAGATCGGCGCCCGGGTCGATCGCGCGCAGCTCGGCGCCGGTGGCGAGGTCCCAGAGCTTGAGCCGGAGCTGCTGCTCGCGCTTTGAAATGGTGCCGGCCGCGGCGGCCAGGATCCGGCCGTCCGGCGAGATCGCCACGTGCAGGCGGCCGGGGAAGGTGCGGATCAGCGCGCCGGTCTCGACGTCCCAGAGGTGCACGTCCTGATCCCAGCGGGCCACGGCCATCCGGCGGCTATCGGGCGTGAACGCGACGGAGCTCGGGGTGATGAGGTTCTGGCGGGCCCCGTCGCCGGGCATGGGCGCGCCGAAATCGCGGAGGTGGGCGCCGGTCGAAGCGTCGAGCAGGCGGACGACGCGCGTCTCGTCGCTCTGGGCCAGGCGGCGGCCGTCGGGTGAATACGTGAGCGCGCCGAGGCGGCCCGCCCGGAAGCGGACGAGCTCGGCGCCCGTGCGCGGATCCCAGAGCCGCGCCTCGCCGTGCGCGACCGTGAGCAGGCGCCGGCCGTCGGGGGAGAACGCGAGCGTGGAGAGCGTCCAGCCCTGATCGGGGAGGCGCACGCGCACCTCGCCTGTGCGCGTGTCGCGGACGAGCACGCGCCCTGCGTGATCCCCGGAGGCGAGCAGCGCGCCGTCCGGTGAGTACGCGAGCTGGCCGACGTGCTCGACGTGGTCGCGCTGGTCCACGAGGGGCGCGCCCGAGCGCGCGTCGAACAGCAGGAGCGCGCGATTGCGGCCTGCGGCGGCGGCGCGGCGGCCGTCGGGCGAGAGCGCGAGGGACCAGAGCGGCGCGTCGCCCGCCGCGCGCACGACGAAGCGCGGCGCGAGCGTGGCCACGTCCCACCCGCGCGCGGTGCCGTCGCCGCTCGACGAGAGCGCGAGCGCCCCGTCCGCCGTGAGCGCGAGCCCGTGGACGTGCCGCGTGTGGCCGGACAGCGCGCCGCGGAGCGCGCCCGTCGCGGCGTCGCGCACCGAGACCATCTCGGCGCCGCGCGGCCAGGACTCTCCGGTGAGCAGCGTCTTGCCGTCGGACGAGAAGAGAATGGAGTGCACGTCCGCGCCGATCGCGAGCTCGCGCGTCTTCTCGCCGCGCGCCACGGGCAGGAGCAGGAGCGCGGATCGGCTCGAGGGCACCGCGACCCTGCGGCCGTCGTGCGAGAACGCGACAGCTCCCCCGAGGCGAGGATCGCTCGCGAGCGCGCGCGGTCGCACCGGCGCCGGGGCGGAGCGCGGGGCGCCCGCGCCCTCGCCCCCGCCCAGCGCGAGCGAGGTCATGTCCCAGAGCAGCACCACGCCGTCGCCGTCGATCGAGGCGAGCAGGCGCCCGTCGGGCGAGTACGCCATCGCATAGACGGAGGCCTTGTGCTCCTCGAGGCGGTACGAGACCCGGCGCGCGGCGAGGTCCCAGACGGTGATGGTCCGGCTGAGATCCGAGGCCGCGAGCGCGCGCCCGTCCGGCGAGAACGCGAGCGTCTCGAGCCGCCCGCGCTCGCCCGGCAGCGCGCCCGCGCGCTGCCCCGTGGCCGCGTCCCAGAGCAGCGCGCTCGCGCCGCTGTCGAGCCCGCCGCCCGAGGCGATGATCTTGCCGTCCGGCGAGAAGGCGACGGCGTGCGCCTCCGAGTCGGCGACGAGCGGCGCGCCCGGATAGCGCGCGATCACCTCGAGCGCGCGCGCGGGCGCCGCGGGCCGCGGCGCGGGCGGCGCGGAGGGCCGCGGAGACGGCGAGCTGCTCGCCGCGGCCTGCGCGGGCGCGCCGCTCGGAGGAGGCGCGGGCGCAGGGCAGCCCGCGAGGGAGAGCAGCACCGCGAGGAGGGGGAGCCGGCGGGAGAGCATCGGGATGCGCGAGGCCGCGGCCGCGCGGGCGCGAGCATAACTCATGGCGGCGCGGGTGCGCGCTGGGAACGGGAATCAAGAGCGGGAACGGAGACGGAAGGTGGGAACGGA
>CAYQYG010000010.1:3955-6107 GCA_964421485.1 uncultured Polyangiaceae bacterium
GGGAACGGAGGCGGGAACGGAGGCGGGAATGGAGGCGGGAACGGCAACGGCAACGGCAACGGAACCGGACGCGGGAACGGAAACGGACGCGGGAACGGACGCGGGAACGGAAACGGACGAGGGCGCGGGCGCGGGTGCTGAGCGCGGTGGACGGGCGGCGCAGGACGACGTAGGGGAATGACCTCGACGAGCCGCGATGGAGGCAACCCGCATGAGGCGCTGGATGACGGCCGCGATCCCCCTGTGGCTCCTGGTCTCTTGCTCGCAGCCGGGGGCCGAGAAGCCCGGGCGGCGCGCGGAGATCCAGGAAGCTGGACCTGCGACGATCAAGGTGGTGCCGGCGGTGGGGCAGCTCCCGTTCTGCCTGGTCTTCACCGCGTCCGAGCGCGGGGTCGTCCGGCACCTCACGATGACCGAGGAGGGCGTCTCGATCCCGTGCAAGGCCGGCGAGCCGATCGGGGGCGTCACGTACCGCATCCCGCCGCAGGAGGGGAAGGTCCGCGTCTACGTGGTCTTCTCGGACCAGGCCATGAAGTCGAGCCCGATCGCCGCGCAGATCCACGAGCTCTTCACGGCCGGGCAGCAGCTCACGGCGATGGATCTCCGCGCGCCGGGCGCGGTGCACCTCGAGGCGCTGCAGTTCACGCCCTCGCTCGCGGGCGAGACGATCGACGTCGTCGGGAGCGCCGCGCCCCGGCCGAGCGCCGCGCCCTGAGTCACCGGCCGCGGGATTGTGCGAGCCCCTCGCGCAGGCTGCCGGCCATTCCGGGGACCTCGCCGGGCCCGGGGCCGGCGCGGTGGTCATTATGGGCGCCTCGCCTGGACGCGCGGCGGCCTGACCGCGCTTGACATCCGCGGCCAGTAGCCGACCATGGAACACCGATGAGCCTCGCCCTTGCCTCCCTTCGCGCCCCCCTCTTCGTCTCGCTCGCCGCGCTCGCGCTCGCCGCGGCCGTCCCCGCGTGCGGCCCCGACTCCGCGCTCGACCAGTTCGGCGGCACGACCACCGGAACAGGCACCACCACGACGACCGGCGAGGGCGGCGGCAGCACCACCACGACGAGCACCACGACGACCGGCGAGGGCGGCGCCACCACCACGACGACCACCACCACGACCGGCGAGGGCGGCGCGCCCCCGGTGCCCGGGTGCGGCGACGGCGAGGTGAACACCGACGCCGAGCAGTGCGACGACGGCAACACCGCCTCCGGCGACGGCTGCTCCGCGCAGTGCGGCTACGAGCTCTCCGACGGCTGCCCCGGGGCCACCCTCGTGGTCAGGGGCGCGCCGATGGTCTTCACCGGCAACACGGCCAATGCCCAGCCCGATTTCTCGGGGAGCTGCGGCGGCACGACCGCCGGCGATTACATCTTCCTCGTCGAGGCGGGCGTGACCGGCACGCTGCACGCGACCCTCGAGGGCCAGTTCAGCGGCGGCAACAGCAAGCTCGTCTGGATCCAGCCGCAATGCCCGGGCCAGCAGTGGCAGTCGCTGGCGTGCGAGACGGGCAATCCGGCCCAGCTCGACTTCGCCGTCCAGCAGGGCGACACCTTCTATCTCGGCGCGGACGGCCAGCAGGGCGCCGAGGGGCAGTTCACGCTCACGCTCGTCATTCAATGATGCGCGGAGGGCGCGCCCCCGCGGGGCCGCGGGGGGGCGCGCGCTCGGCTCACCCGCCGCAGAGCGCGGCCGGGATGCACTGGCCCGTGTAGCAGAAGCCGTCCGACTCGGCGATGGTGCCGTCGGGGCACGGCGGGGGCACGGAGTCGCACTGGTTCGTGCACGCGCCGGCGAGCACCGGCGCGCAGATCGGATCCTGCTCGCAGACCACGTTGGTCGGGCAATACGACGGCGTGCACCCCGCCACCGTGCCGCAGAGCGAGGGCGATCCGCCGGGATCGCCGCAGATCGGCTGCCCGCCGGCGCAGGCCCAGCCGGGCACGAGCCCGCAGGGCACGGACGGGCTCGGGCCGCACGAGGCGTCGAGCGGGGCGCAATGGTGGAACTGCATGTCGATGCAGTCGGCGCACCCGCCCGTCGGATCGCAGCTCGGGCAGCACGCGTCGTCATAGACCGGCACGCACGCCGGGTACGCCCCGAGGCAGGCCACCTGCCCCAGCCCGTCGCACGACGACGTGCCCGTGGTCGTGCC
>CAYQYG010000010.1:6207-8296 GCA_964421485.1 uncultured Polyangiaceae bacterium
CCCGTGGTCGTGCCGGTCGTCGTGCCCGTGCCCGTCGTCGTGCCGGTCCCGCCGGCGCCGCCGGACCCCTCGCTGACGTCCACGTTGCCGCCGCAGGCCGCCACGAGCGCGAGCGCGCCGAGCCACGCCAGATGCCGATCGGAGATGGAGGAAGCCATGAGAAAGCGCATGAGACTCTCCTGAAGCGATGCCCAGATCTCGGACGCCGCGCCGCGCGCGCCGGTCGACCGGGCTCATCCTACCACGATCGAGCGGCCTCCCGCGCCCCCGATCCGCGGCCGTCTCCGCTCCCGGATCCGCGGCCGTCTCCGCTCCCGGATCCGCTCCCGTGACCGCCGCCGTTCCCGTCCCCGCTCCGTCGGCCCGCGCTGATCGCGTCATTGGGTGAACCAGGCCCAGCCGAGCCACCGCGGGCTGAGGCCGCATCGGGCCTTGGAGACCGCCATCGTATGCAATCCCGTGGTCTCCACGATGAGCTCGACGATCTCGTACGTGTTGTCCCAGCTCACCGACTGCTGGATCACCGTCCCGGCCGGGTCCTTGATCCTGAGGTCGAGATCCGCGCTCGGCTGCATGTCATAGCTCGCGTAATCGGGATCCGTGTCCCATGCGATCACCGCGCGCACCTTCTTGCCCGCCGTGAGCTGCATGAAGGCGACCGTGGTCTCGTATGCCGTTTCGCAGCCGTACGCCATGCCGCCCCAGTTCCCATGGACGTGCATGCTCACGTCGTCGGCGTAATCGGCGCGGATGCCGCCGGCGCCGTCGAGATCGCTCAGCCGGGAGGCGCCCTGGATGTTTGAGCAACCGGCGTGCCGCTGCCGAAGAGCGCGATGGGCGGCGCGGGGGTGGTGAGCCCGCGCCGCGCGGCGTCGAGCCACGCTCGTGCGCTTCATGGGCAAACGTGTTGCCCACCACGCGCACCGCGCTGCGCTGGCTCGTGGAAGGGCTCACGGGGCACGGTCCGATCGTGGAGCGCGCGGGCGGCCCACGGCTTGCAGTCTCCGTGGTAGAACGGAGCGGCGCCGCTCCCCGGGACGCGCGCCGCCGGGAATCGGTCGGGAGGTTTCGATGAGGTTGCGCTGGAAGAGCGGGTGGATGTACGCGGCGGGGGTCGCAGGGCTCGCGATCGCGTCGAGCGGCTGCGACACGGGGCTCGAGGACGTGCAGTACGGCCCGGGGCAGGACGGAGCGCCGTGCGGCGTCGCGAGCGACTGCGTGAGCGGGGTGTGCGGGGGCGGCGTCTGCCGGGCGCCCGCGTGCGACGACGGCGTGCAGAACGGCGCGGAGCCCGCGAAGGACTGCGGCGGCGCTTGCGATCCCTGCGCGGACGGGAGCGCGTGCGGGGCCGGCGCCGACTGCGCGAGCGGGGTGTGCGAGGGCGCCGTCTGCCAGGCGCCCGCGTGCGACGACGGCGTGCGCAATGGCGGCGAGAGCGGCGCCGACTGCGGCGGCTCATGCTCGCCGTGCGGCGACGGCGAGGCGTGCGGCAGCGCGGCCGACTGCGCGAGCGGGGTGTGCGAGGGCGCCGTCTGCCAGGCGCCCGTGTGCAACGACGGCGTCGAGAACGGGGTGGAGAGGTCCGTCGATTGCGGCGGCGCCGCGTGCCTGCCGTGCGCCTCGTGGGCCAGGTCGTTCGGCGGTCCCGGTATGCAGTTCGGCGTGTTCGTCGCGGCCGGCGCGTCCGGCGACATCTTCGTGGCCGGCTCGTTCGAGGGATCCATCGACCTCGGCGGCGGCCCCCTCGGGGACGGGAGCGGCGCCGACATCTTCCTCGCCAGGCTCGACACGGCGGGCGATCACCTCTGGAGCATGAGCTTCCCCACGAGCAGCCAGGCCGCCAACATGATCGACGTCTACTTCGCCCTCGGCCCCGGCGACGAGATCGTCATGGTCCGGCCGGACGAGGGGACCATCGACCGCTTCGACGATTCGGGCGGCCACCTCTCCACCACGAGCTTCAGCCCGTATGTCAGCCCGACCGGCTACCGCACCGCGATCGCGGTCGACGGCTCCGGCAGCGTCCTCCTCGGCGGATTCGCGAGCGGCGTCGACTTCGGCGGCGGGCCGCTCCCGTTCGGCGCCTTCG